>JAZSPN010000113.1:0-39406 GCA_045537495.1 Acutalibacteraceae bacterium | reverse complement strand
CTCCAACTCTTTTGTTCGCCAACCGCCATTTATATTATTCGTCAACCGCCATTTATTATACACTTTATCAAACAACATTTCAAGCGTTGAAGATAAATTCTCACAAAAAAATATACGGATTTGTTGAAGATTTGATTAAAGTGAAATAAAATTCGCCTCTTAACATTTGCGAAGCAAATATTTCATACGCATAAGCGTATTTCATAGCGAAGCTATTTCACTCGCCGTAAGGCGAATTTCATTGAAAAACCGACAAGTCGAAACTTGTCGGTTTTTCTGAATTAGACTGCAATTTGTGATACGGATTCAAACGGTTTCAAATTTAAAGGTGAAGGAAGCAAAAAAAGAAATGCATTGACCGTCTTAAAAAAATTGTAACATCAGCATTAAGCTTTATCAAGGTCAAGCCGCCTTCGGCGGTGGCTAAATTCTACTACAAAAACGCACTTTTCCTCAGGTTCTGAAAGCAAAAAATGATGACATCATATTTTTTGAGAAAAGTGTCACCCATCATTGACGACTCTACAAGTTTAGTGAAACATAACCTTGCAAAAAGTTTTATGTTTTGTTATAATACTACATGGTATTTTATAATTAGTACAAAATGAAGGAAAAAAATTATTCCAATAAACATTGTTGAAAAATACATTCGCAAACCATAGAAAAGTTATATGGAGCTGCTATAGAAAGTGAAGTTTCTGTAAGCGTATGTGGTTATTCAAAAACATCTTGAAAAGAAGCTTTTTTGCTATTTTAGTAAAAGCAAAAATACGGACATCAAAACGCTTAGATGCATTAGAAGCTATAGAGGAATAGTTATTTTTATCAGAAGGAGAAAAATTATGAGAGAATCTTTTCCTTATCCGTTTTTCCACGATGACGTTGCAATTGATATATCTTTCGTGTTTGAAGATGAAAAGCCTGCGGGTAAACATGGTTTTTTAAAGACAAACGGTCGCAGATTTGTTTTTGAGGACGGTACAGAGGTGCGTTTCTGGGGCGTTAATTTCAACGGTGCAAGCTGTTTTCCGGAGCATAATTATGCCGAAAAAGTTGCTCGCCGCTTGGCTAAAACAGGTGTTAATCTTGTGCGCTTCCATCAGCTAGATGCCCAATGGCATACCCCAAACATTTTTGCTTTTACCAAGGGGAAGCGAATAACGAACGGTCATTTGGATCCTAAAAGTATGGAGTGTCTGGATTATCTGGTTTATTGCTTGAAAAACGAGGGCATTTACGTGTATCTGGATATGCTCACTTATCGTAGGTTCCGTTCTGACGAAGGTGTAGAAAACACTCATCTCCTTGGAGATTCAGCAAAACCTTACAGCTCCTTTTCCCGTAAGCTAATTGAATTGCAAAAAGAGTTTTGCAAGGAAATATGGGGTCATTATAATCCTTATACCAAGCTTAAATATTGCGATGACCCTGTGTTTGTTCTTACTGAAATCACCAACGAGTGTGAGCTTTTCAGTACGTTTGGACAAAAGGATTATATTGAGCCTTATAAGAGTGAATTTTTGTCAGGTTTAGAAGCTTGGCTAAAGAAAAACGGAAGCACCCGAGGCATAGATTCTTTTTCCTTGTTTGACAACGAGGACAGAGAGCTGCTTGAGTACAAGACGGAACTCCAGAAGAATTATTATATTGAAATGATGACCTGCATGAAAGAAGCAGGAGTAAAAATCCCTATTGCAGGCACCAACTGGCTCAAATGCCCTTCTAATCATCATACTCAACTGGTTTGCGATTTTCTGGATACGCACTTATATAATTACGATTGGAAATGGAGAGAATTTGAAAAGCATTGTAGCAACGTTGGTATTGTTCAGAAGCCTGCAAGCTATCTGGCAAACTGCGGTTTCGTTACTGATGCAAATAAACCTACATATATTTCCGAATGGGATATGCCTTGGCCTAACGAAAGAAGAGCAGAAAGCGTACTGCATACTGCGGCATTGGGCGCATTTCAGGGTTGGAGCGGATTTGCTGTTCATGCATACGCTTATTCAGCTCGTTTGAAACGCATGGGTATATTGGGAAAAGAATTCAGTTGCGAAAAGCTCGCTGACATACCCTACCGTCAGGGAATCTTCTCCACATGGAACGACCCTGCAAAGTTCGGACTGTTCTATCATGCTGCTCTCATTACCCGCCGAGGAGACGTAAGCGAGGGCAAGACGCTTTACGGATATGATAATGGCAATGAGCTTGATTGGCATCATGAGGTAGCCTCTGAAAATATCGAAAAATACAAATTTGTTTGTGATTTTAATGGAGCCCAAAAGCTTCCTCCCCTGCCACAAAGTGATGGCGGTATCGGATTGTGCTCGGATACCGGAGAGTTATATCGGGATTATGAAAAAGAATTGGGAGTTATTGATACACCAAAAACCAAATGCGCGTATGGCTCCTTGGGACACAATCCGAATATTCAGTTAAACGGTTTACGTATGGATTGCAAAACCGATTATGCGGTAATCGCCATGAGTTCCCTCACCGACGATTCCTTGGAAAACTCCGACAATATTCTCCTTACTACGGTGGGCAGAGCCGAGAACACTGATGCAAAATTTTCGGGTGACTTAATGACAGAGTTGGGAAAGTCTCCCGTCTTGTGCGAAAATATTCGCGCAGATATAGAACTTGTAACTTCTTACAGCGATATGAAAATCTACTCCATAAGCGCAGAGGGCTTCTATATAGGTATGGTTCCCGCCACTTACGAGGACGGGAAATTGAAATTTTCCTTAGGTAATGTTTCCCGAAGCATTTATTATCTTATCACGCGTGACTGAACATAGATCCAAAGCGGATTTAAACTTAAGTCTACGCTTATGTGAACGGCAAACATTCACATTGAAATTAAGTTTTTTGTTATGTTCTGATATACAATCAAACCACCCACGTTACTTTTGAACTGCCCCAATTTGTGCGGACGAGACTTCCTTAAATCTTGTGTAAACCTCTGAAATGGTATAGAATAAAAATATCATTTTGGAGGTTAAAATTATGCCGAAGTACAAAGACAGCCCGGAAGTAAGGGCAGCAAAGAAGGAAAGAAAAGAGAAGTTCAGAGAATTTTTATCAATGCTGGATATTGAGGATATGAGCGACCTTCGCTCTGCCTTCAAAGAAAAAGTTCTTGAAAACGGACTTGAAGCAGAACTTGATGAGGAATTGGGTTACACTAAGTACGATTATCGAAACAAAGACACTGCTACTATTATAGAAAATATCGAACATATACGATCCGCAATTTTCTTTTTTGACTCAACCAATGCGAACAATGTAACATAGTTCATATTGTTCGCATAAAGGTGTAAGAAAAATCCACTCTGAAACTTTTTCTGCCACGATGAAACTATTCCTCTATAAAAAGTTTCATCGTGGTTTTGAATATAGTGCGAAAATTATTCCCGGTACGGTAAAAAGCAGCTTCTTGAAGTCCACAATGAAACTAATACAAAGGGCGGAAATCCCCAAAAGCCTTGTTCTGCAATCGTTTATGTAAAAAGAAAAGCACGACGGTTTTAATACGCATGGTATCAAAACTATCGTGCTTTTGTGGCTGGGATGGCTGGATTTGAACCAGCGGATGACGGAGTCAAAGTCCGTTGCCTTACCCCTTGGCTACACCCCAATATTGAATTTTATAAAAAATGCAAGGTAGTTACACCTTGCATAAAAATGGGGTGGATAATCGGATTCGAACCGATGGCCTCCAGGGCCACAACCTGGCGCTCTAACCAACTGAGCTATACCCACCATATCTGCTGTCTGACAGCTATAAGATTATAATATCTTTCGGCTGATTTGTCAAGTCTTTTTTCGTTGCATTGACAAAAATTTTATATAATATAATCTTTGTAATCATCCAACAGTCTTATCGGTGCCGTGACGGACAGCTTTATTCCGTTTTCGGTGTACTCCTCGGAATGAATTTCCCCGTCATTGCGAAGCTTCGACACCTCTCCCGTCATTGAATACGGAAACAGAATATTAACCTTCATTCTCGTCGGCGGTAACGCCTTATCTATTGCAAGAAGCAACTCGTCTAGTCCCTCGCCCGTCAACGCCGAAATCCTGACACTTTTTCCGATAACGGGAAGGCTGTCGGGATCATCTGCTATATCGCATTTATTGAGCACAGAAATTATCGGCTTGCCCTTGCAGTCAAGCTCTTCGAGAAGCTTTTCCGTGACCTCGAGATGCTCCGTACACTCTTCGTCCGACGCATCGCACACATTTAATATAAGGTCTGCATTCGCTGCTTCTTCCAGTGTTGACAAAAAAGCTTCGACAAGATTATGAGGAAGTCTTCTGATGAGTCCTACCGTGTCGATAAGCATCACTTTTCTTCCGCCGGGAAGCTTCAGTTGCCTTGCTGTCGGATCAAGCGTTACAAACAGTTTATTCTCGGCTATTACTCCTGCATCGGTAAGTGCATTCATAAGCGTGCTCTTGCCCGCATTTGTGTAGCCTACTATCGCCACCGTCGTTATGCCGTCTTTTTCTCTTCTTTTCCTTACAAGCTCTCTGCGTTTTTTTAACGTTTCGAGGTCGTCTTCGAGTGATTTTATACGCCTTCTGATATGTCTTCTGTCGGATTCCAGCTTCGTTTCACCGGGTCCTCTCGTGCCGATTCCTCCGCCGAGTCGCGACAGCTCGGTGCCCTTGCCTCCGAGTCTTGGCAGGGCATATTTAAGCTGTGCAATTTCAACCTGCAATTTACCCTCTCCGCTTCTTGCATGAAGGGCAAAAATATCGAGTATCAGCGTTGTTCTGTCGATAACCCTGACATCCGTTTCTCTCTCGATATTTCTCTGCTGCACGGGCGTAAGCTCTCCGTCAAACACAAGAAGATCTATCTGCTCATCGGCACAGAATATCCGAAGATCCTCGAGTCGCCCTTTTCCGATATAAGTTGCGGAATCGGGATGACTTCTTTTTTGCAGAAGCTGAGCTATAACGTCTGCTCCCGCCGTATACATAAGCTCGGAAAGCTCAACGAGTGAGCTTTCCGCATTGTATTCTCCCGTATCTATTCCGACAAGAACTGCACGTTCTTTCCGTATTTCATTACTGAGAAATTCCATAAATTAAAATCCTTCGGGGTTCTGCGACTGCCAACGCCAGCTGTCCTCGCACATTTCCTCGACATCTCTTTGAGCCTTCCAGCCGAGTTCTCTGTACGCTTTTTCCGCATCCGCATAGCAGACTGCCACGTCACCGCTTCTTCTCGGTGCAATTTTGTAGTTAATCGTAACACCCGATGCCTTTTCAAACGCTTTTACAAGCTCCAGAACGCTGACTCCGTGTCCCGTTCCGAGATTGTAAACATTGAGTCCCGTTTCCGAAACCGCCTTTTCAACCGCTTTTACGTGTCCGAGTGCTAAATCTACCACGTGAATATAGTCACGCACTCCCGTTCCGTCGGGTGTGTCGTAATCGTCGCCGAAAACGCTCAGGCACGGAAGTCTGCCTACCGCAACCTGTGAAATATAGGGCATAAGATTGTTCGGGATTCCCTTCGGGTTTTCTCCGATTTCACCGCTCTTATGCGCTCCTATGGGATTGAAATAGCGAAGAAGTATTACACTCCATTCATTATCCGACTCATAAATATCGCTGAGAATTCTTTCGATATAAAGCTTCGTCGTGCCATAAGGATTTGTCGTACCGCCCGTCTGCATATCTTCACGCAAAGGTGATACGTTATTCATTCCGTAAACGGTGGCAGACGATGAAAATACGATTTTTTTGCATCCGTACTTTTTCATCGCTTCAAAAAGCTTTACCGATCCGCCGATATTGTTGTCATAATACTCTATCGGCTTTTTGCAGCTCTCACCTACCGCTTTAAGTCCCGCAAAGTGAATTACGGCTTCGATATCGTTTTCGAAAAAAATCTTTTCATAAGCCTTTTCGTCCCTGATATCGGCATTGTAAAACTTTATCTTCTTCCCGGTAAGCTTTTCTACTCTTTTCAGTGATTCCTCACTGCTGTTGCAAAGGTTGTCCATTACGACAACTTCTTTTCCCGCATTCATGAGTTCTACGCAAGTATGAGAGCCGATATAGCCTGCTCCGCCTGTTACAAGTATTGACATATTTCCTCCAAAAATTAAAGCTCTATACCGAATACATCTTTCATGACCGTCGGTATTTCGCTGTCATCAATTTCTCTGACGGTCCGAACTTCTGTACCCTCGAATTCCTTATATACATTTCCGTCAAGTGTACGTCTGCCCTTTTCCGTCTTTATCGACAGCATCCATTCCTTAATGAATATTGATTCGGGATGATTTTCGCAATAGTAGGATGTTGCGATGTAGTCCTTGTCAAGCTGTTTTTCTTCGGTGAACGAAAAGAATTCTCTCCATTCGTCACCGTGCTTTTCGAGAATTACCCATCCTAAAAAATCGTCTTTTGTGAATTTATAACATTCTCCGAACTGCCTCTGCTCCGTTCCTTCTTCAAGAAGCAAGGGATATCTTGGGGCTACACTGCCTATGCCGACGTCACAGACATATCTTTTTCCGTCAATCGATACGACGAGGACTCTGTGCCGTCTTTTCGGAATCTCTGTTTCCCCTCTGAGGAAGCGCGCCATGTAGTCCGTGACGGAAAAGCCGAGTTCTCTCAGAAGCGCGGCATAAAGCCCGTTAAGCTCGAAGCAGTAACCGCCTCTGTTTGCGG
This sequence comes from Acutalibacteraceae bacterium, assembly GCA_045537495.1. Lineage (GTDB taxonomy): Bacteria > Bacillota > Clostridia > Oscillospirales > Acutalibacteraceae > UBA1425. Next base: position 32,704 of record JAZSPN010000113.1, on the reverse strand, counting down.
TTACGATTTTGTCAAAAAGAGCTTCGGTGCTGAGAGTCAGAGGAATTCTTCTGACGATATCGGCATTTTCATAGGGCACGTGTGTCACGTGGGCAAACTGCAATTTGCACAGAGTTTCGAAAGTCAGCGGATATTCGCCGTCGGGATCAAGTCCTATCCTCTCGAGATATTTAAATTTATCAAATTTCATCTTCGCGCCAACCTTTACATACATCTACCCAGCCCTCGGCAGAAGAGTATCCGAAAAGCTCCTCGGGACTCAAAGGAATCGCACTGTTGCTGCTTCCGCAAGCGGGAAACACCGTGCCGAAACGTTTGAGTGACACGTCGAGAAATACCCTTGTCCCCTCTTTGAGCGCAAAAGGACACACTCCTCCGACCGCGTGGCCGACAAGCTCTGCCGTTTCGTCGGCGGGAAGCATTTTTGCCTTGAAGGAAAATGTATCTCTGAATTTTCTGTTGTCTATTCTGCCGTCACCTGCCGTGACAACTATCATACATCCGTCACCGTCGCGAAACGACATGCTCTTTGCAATTTCCGCTTCGGAGCATCCGAGTGCCAGTGCCGCAAGAGGTACTGTCGCACTCGATACGTCGAACTCCATTATTCTGTCCGAGATACCGAGTGCTTTAAAATATTCTCTGACTTTTTCTATCGACATGATGTCAGTTTTTTTCAACCATTATATAGCTGCGGATATACGTGCTGATAAGCTTGTTATAGTCTACCACGTGGAAAAGTGATCCGTCATCCGCCATGTAGATTGTGATATCCTCGGCTTCGTTGTCGATCTTGCCGACACTTCTTGTAAACGCAACCTCTGCTGCGCCTGTTTCGATGTCAACAGAGATTACCTCGTCGTATGCTGAGCCTTCGGCATCTCTAGAAAGATAAAGCTTGCCGTCGTATACCTCGCCGCCCTGGATTCTGTCAAGCTTCTCCATGCCGGTGATATCAATTTCGACAACGTGTGCCATTGTCGCATCAACGTCGAATACATGAACAGTCGTTGCATCGGTCCACTTTGTTGCATAGAGAAGTCCCGTATCCTGATCGACTGCCACGAAGGGAAGTCCGTCGGGGAACCACGATGTCGGAAGATCATAGTGAGTTTCGTATTTGAGATTCTCTGCATTGAATACCACGATACAAGGGTACATATTGTCGCCCTTGCTTGCCTCGACACCTGCGTAAATCTTGCCGTTGTAGTAGCTGATACCGCCGATGTGGTCATTGCCCCTCTTTGTAAGAGATTCGGGAAGAACATTCTTTTCATAGGTTACTCTTTCGAGTGTCTTGATGTCATACTTTGCAAGGCCGTTGAGCTTAAATGCCGTGATTGAGCCTGCCGTGTAGAGATATTTGCCGTCATTGGTGATGCCCTGTCCCGTGAGTGCGGCATCAAGTACAGCCTTGACCTCTTCGTTTACAAGAATCGATGTGTCGGTATTGCCCGCTGCGGGATCAAAGGCTACCGTCAGGAAAAGAATAAGTGACAGCAACATACTCGGTGACTTCTTGAAAAAGTCAACTACCTTATCGAGTACAGGCTTTAACTTGTCGACAATTCCACCTAAATCAATGCCTTTGATAAAATCCTTTACCTTGCCGAAAATTTCGCCAAAATCAATTGAGCTTAAATCCATTGTTTTTTCCTCCGTTTTTTGTATTAAGTATACTTATTTATTTTAATCTTTTTACAGTGCATCTGTCAACAGTCTGTTTGATTTTTTCAAAGATTTCTTCAGATTCTTGCAACTTTGCTCTCTCTTGCCGCCTTCACAACCGCTTCCGCCACGGCTTTTGCCACTCTTTTATCAATGGCTTTCGGTAAAATGTAGTCCTCGCAAAGCTCGTCATCGCTTACAAGAGCTGCCAGTGCGTACGATGTTGCCGTTTTCATCGCTTCGTTGATATCCGATGCTCTGCAATCGAGTGCTCCTCTGAATACTCCCGGAAACGCCATTACGTTGTTTATCTGATTCGGGAAATCGGAACGTCCCGTGCCGACAACTCTCGCTCCGGCTTCCTTTGCAAGGTCGGGCATGATTTCCGGTGTCGGATTCGCCATCGGGAATACTATCGCATCTTTGTTCATCGACCTTATCATGTCCTGAGAAACGACTCCCGGTGCGGAAACTCCTATAAACACGTCGGCTCCCTTTATCACGTCGGAAAGCTGTCCCTTCTGACGGTCCTTGTTGGTAAGCTTCGCCATTTCCTCCTGTGCGGGATTATTATGTTCGTTACCCTCGTAAACGGCTCCGAATCTGTCAACCAGTGTAATGTTCCGCACTCCGATGCTCAGAAGATGCTTCGCTATCGCAATGCCTGCGGAGCCTGCTCCGTTGATTACCGTTCTGATTTCGCCGATATCCTTTCCGACGACCTTCAAAGCGTTGATGAGCGCCGCCGCCACAACTATCGCCGTGCCGTGCTGGTCGTCGTGGAATACGGGAATGTCACAGATTTCTTTAAGTCTTCGTTCTATCTCGAAGCAACGCGGTGCCGCTATGTCCTCGAGATTTATACCTCCGAACGATCCCGATATGTTGCAGACAGTTCTGACGATCTCGTCAACGTCCTTGCTTCTTATGCAGATCGGAAAAGCATCCACATCCGCAAACGCCTTGAAAAGCGCACATTTTCCTTCCATTACGGGCATACCTGCCTCGGGACCTATATCGCCGAGTCCGAGAACAGCCGTTCCGTCCGTTACAACGGCAACAAGATTCGATCTTCTCGTAAGCTCGAACGATTTTTCATAGTCCTTGTTGATTTCAAGACACGGCTGTGCCACTCCCGGTGTGTATGCCAGTGATAAGTCCTCCATCGTTTCCATGGGCACTTTGCAATTAACTTCAATTTTGCCGTTCCACTCATAGTGAAGCTTCAACGATTTTTCTCTGATGTCCATTATTCAATACCGCTTTCCTTTACGATTTTTACAATTCTGCTCGTGCCGAGTCTGTCCGCTCCGAGTGATATGAATTTTTCCGCATCGGCTATTGACGATATTCCGCCTGCCGCCTTTACTTTGACATGGGGCGCACAGTGCTTTCCGAACAGCTCAATATCATCAAAGGTTGCTCCCGATGTCGAAAATCCCGTCGAGGTCTTGATGTAATCCGCTTTTGATGCAGATACGATTTCGCACATCTTTATCTTTTCTTCATCGCTGAGAAGACATGTTTCGATTATTACTTTGAGAAGCTTTCCCGAACAAGCTTCTTTTACGGCATTTATCTCGTTCAGCACGTATTCAAAATCCCCGTCTTTCAGCTTTCCTATATTGATAACCATGTCAATTTCGTCGGCGCCGTTTTTTACTGCATCGGCAGTTTCGAAGCATTTCGTCGCCGTTGTCGAATTTCCGTTCGGAAAGCCTATTACGGTACAGACGGCAACATTGCCGTTAACGTATTCCGACGCCTCCCTTACATAACACTGGGGTATGCAGACACTTGCCGTTTTATATTTCATGCCGTCGTCGCAGATTTTCTTTATCTCGTCCCACTTTGCTGTCTGTAAAAGCAGTGTATGGTCAACTTTTGAAAGAATTTCACTGATTTTCATTATTTTTTCTCCATTTCTGTTTACTTTATTAACATTTTATATTAATATAACATATTATTACTTTATTTTCAATAAATTTTCGCGTTTTACTTGACTAACACGCTAAAACGTGATATGATTTCTAACAGTTTTATTCTTTCAGGAGGATTATATGAAGGATTTCGCTTCTTTTGTTTCCGGTGAAGAAAAATATATCTTTACTTTTCAGCATCTTTGTGAGCAGTACGGCTACAAAAAGTTCAGAATGAGCAAATTCGAGGATTACGATCTCTATATCGAAAACAAGAATTTCCTCAAAAGCGGTAACATCATCACCTTCAACGGACCTTCGGGCAGACTTCTTGCTTTAAAGCCCGATATTACTCTCTCCATCGTCAAAAACGCACGTGATTCCCTCACTCCGCACAAGGTCTACTATTCCGAAAAGGTTTACAGAGCCTCCGACGATGCCAACGATATCCGCGAAATCACTCAGGCAGGCGTTGAATTCATCGGCGATGTCGATATTTATGCCATGAGTGAGGTTTTGCTTCTCGCTCAGAAGTCACTCAAGGCCGTCAGCGACGATTACATAATCGGTCTTTCGCACACGGCTCTCATATCGGGACTTCTCAATGCCGCGAATCTCGGCGTTTCGGTATGTGAGAAGATTCACTCTCTCATCAAAAACAAAAATGTTCACGAAATCAGAAAGGTCTGTGCCGCCGAAAACGTTTCGGATTCTCTTACCGAAAAAATCGCTTCTCTCGCTTTCATTTTCGGCAGTCTTTCAGATGTTCTTCCCTCTCTTTCCGATCTTTGCATTAATGAACAGACTTCTCTTGCCGTTTCGGAGCTTCAGAGTATTCACGATCTTTTGCTTGAAACGGGCTTTGCCGACAGGATACGCATTGATTTTTCCGTTACCAACGATATGAATTACTACAACGGCATCACCTTCCAGGGCTTTATCCGTTCAATTCCGCAGAGCGTTCTTTCCGGCGGAAGATATGACAATCTTCTCAGAAAATTCTCCAGGAATTCGGGCGCTGTCGGTTTCGCCGTTTACACGGATCTCATCGACAGATACACAAAAGCCGAAAAAAGCCTTTGTGCCGATATTCTCGTTTTGTATAAAAAGGACGATGTTATGGGCTTGTCGGCCGCCGTTGAAGCTCTCGTAAAAGAAGGACATTCCGTCCGTGTTCAGCAATACCCCGAAGCCGATCAGCAGTTCGGCAAAATCTACTATTTTTCCGAAGGGAGATTAACAGAAAATGATTAATATTGCTCTCCCGAAAGGCAGACTCGGTGAAAAGGCCTACGCAATTTTCAAGTCGTTCGGCTACGGTTGTCCCGAAATTGAAGAGGACAACAGAAAGCTTATCTTTAAAAATGAAGAAAACGGTGTTTGCTATTTCTGGGCAAAACCCTCCGATGTTGCGGTTTACGTCGAAAGAGGCGCCGCCGATATCGGCATTGTCGGCAAGGACATTCTTCTCGAACAGGGTTCGGACGTTTATGAGCTTCTTGATCTCGGTATGGGCAAGTGCCGTATGGCGGTTGCAGGCATCAAAGGTCAGCGTCCCTCCCCCGATTCGACCATTCGCGTTGCCACAAAATTTCCGAACATAGCAAGAAGCTATTACGCTTCAAGAAGCAGAGAAATCGAAATAATAGAGCTTCACGGCTCAATAGAAATCGCTCCGCTTCTCAACCTTTCCGACGTTATTGTCGATATCGTTGAAACGGGCACAACTCTTCGTGAAAACAACCTCGAGCCCTTCGAGGATATCGTTGACATCAGCGCAAGACTTATCTCCAACAAGTCAAGCTACAAATTCAAGTATGACGAAATCAACGATATATGCAACAAAATCCGCGCTGTCAAGGAGAATTAACCATGATTAAAATAATAAATTTTAACGAAAATCCGAATCTCGATTTCATCAAGCGTCCCGAGGATACCGACGACGTCACGGGGACTGTTCTTGAAATCATCAATAATGTAAGAGCAAACGGCGACTCGGCACTTTTCGAGTACAGCAGAAAATTCGACAAGGCGGAGCTCTCCTCTCTCGAGGTTACTGCCGAGGAGATTGACGAAGCTTTCAATTCCGTCGATAAAGAATATATCGAAATTCTGAAGGAGGCAAAAGAGAATATTCTCTCTTTCCACAAAAGACAGGTCACCAACAGCTTCGTCATCAACGAAAAGGAAGGCACCGTCATAGGTCAGAAGGTTATTCCCCTTTCCAAGGTCGGTCTTTACGTTCCGGGCGGTACTGCCGCTTATCCTTCCTCCGTTCTTATGAACTGTATACCCGCCGTCATTGCAGGTTGTGACGAAATCGTCATGGTCACTCCGCCTACAAAGGACGGCACCGTTAATCCCGTTATTCTCGCCGCCGCAAAAATTGCAGGTGTCGGCAGAATTTTCAAGGTGGGCGGTGCTCAGGCCGTTGCCGCTCTCGCTTACGGCACCGAAAGTGTTCCTCGCGTCGATAAAATCGTAGGCCCCGGCAACCGTTATGTCGCTCAGGCGAAGAGAATGGTTTTCGGTCAGGTCGATATCGATATGATTGCAGGTCCGAGTGAAATTCTCGTTATCGCCGACAGCACGTGTAATCCCCGTTTCGTTGCCGCCGACATGCTATCTCAGGCTGAGCACGACAGACTCGCCAGTGCAATTCTTCTGACGGACAGCGAAGAGCTTGCAAATGCCGTTTCCGATGAGCTTGAAAAACAGATTCCCCTTCTTTCAAGACACGAAATAGCAAGAGCCTCCGTTGACGGCTACGGCGCAATTCTCGTAGTTGATTCGATAGATCAGGCTATCGGTATTTCCAACGAAATCGCTCCCGAGCATCTTGAGCTTTGCGTCGACAATCCTTTCGACCTTCTCTCCAAGGTGCGTAATGCGGGTTCCGTTTTCCTCGGTAAAAACTGCCCCGAAGCTCTCGGCGATTACTTTGCAGGCCCTAACCATACTCTTCCGACAAGCGGTACCGCCAAGTTTTCGAGTCCTCTTTCCGTTGAGGATTTCGTAAAACGTACTCAGTTCACCTACTACACGAGAGAAGCTCTCGGTGAGGTGTATTCAAAAATCGCCTACTTCGCCGAAAAAGAAGGTCTTACCGCTCACGCAAAATCAGCTACCATCCGTTTTGAATGAGAGGTCCTACCATGAGCAGATTCTTTTCCGACAAACTGAAAAGCCTTGTTTCCTACGTTCCCGGTGAACAGCCCAAGGATACTGTTTATATAAAACTCAATACCAACGAATCTCCGTTTCCGCCTTCAGAAGGCGTTCTCGATGCCGTCGCTTCGTCGGCTTCACTGTTACAGCTTTATCCCGATCCCGAATGTTCCGTCCTGAAACAGAAGGCGGCCGACCTCTTCGGAGTTTCCCGGGAAAACATTTTCTGCGGTAACGGCTCCGATGAAGTTCTCGCTTTCGCCTTCTACGGCTTCTGCGACGACAAAAAGGGCATCGCTTTCCCGAGTATCAGCTACGGCTTCTATCCCGTTTTTGCCGATCTCTACAACATCCCTTACGAAAAAATCCCGCTTCGTGACGATTTTTCGGTAAATGCCGATGATTATCTTTCTCTTTCGTCGAATATCGTCATTGCGAATCCGAACGCCCCGACGGGACTCTGTCTTTCGGTTGACGACGTACGAAGAATTCTCGATGCCAACCGCGACAATCTCGTTATCATCGACGAGGCTTATGTGGATTTCGGTGCAGAAAGCTGTATTCCGCTTATAAACGAATACGACAATCTTCTCGTTGTCCACACTTTCTCGAAATCTCACTCTCTTGCCGGTGCCCGACTCGGCTTCGGTATCGCCTGCCGTGAGATTATAGAGGACCTTGAAAAAGTCAAGTATTCCGTAAACCCCTACAATATCAACCGTTCCACCATGGCGGCGGGAATTGCCGCCATCGATGATAACGAATACTATGCAGATAACTGCAGGGCGGTCATTAAAGCAAGAGAATATACGACGGACGAATTGCGTAAGCTCGGCTTTTTCGTAATCGATTCCATGGCAAACTTCATTTTTGTACGTCACGAAAAGTTTTCGGGCGACGAAATATATTCGTATCTTCGGGAAAACGGCATTCTCGTAAGACATTTTTCTCTCGATATCATAAAAGATTTCAACAGAATTTCCATCGGCTCAGAAAACGATATGGAAACTCTCGTCAATACACTGAAAAAGCTTCTTTCTTAAATCAAGGAGGTTCACATGCGCACTTCGGAAATTATCAGAAAAACCGCCGAAACGGATATTTCGCTGTCCTTAAACCTTGACGGCAGCGGTAAAAGCGATATCAACACGGGTTGCGGTTTCCTCGATCATATGCTTACTCTTTTTGCTTCCCACGGCTCTTTCGACCTGACTGTCAACTGCAAGGGTGACTGTCAGGTGGACTACCATCACTCCGTTGAGGATATCGGTATCTGCTTAGGTCTTGCCTTCAGGGAAGCTCTCGGCGACAAAAAAGGCATCGCACGCTATGCCGACATAATTCTTCCCATGGATGAAACGCTCATGCTCTGTGCCGTCGATATATCGGGACGCGCTTACATCAACTATTCTCTCAATATTCCCACACCGAAGGTCGGTGATTTTGATACGGAGCTCTGCGAAGAGTTCATGATTTCCTTCGTCAGAAACAGTGACATCACACTTCACTTCAAACAGCTTTTCGGCTCAAATTCCCATCACATCATTGAAGCCGCCTTCAAAGCTCTCGGAAGAGTCATGAAATCCGCTGTCAGTATCACCGGTACTGCTATTCCCTCAACGAAAGGTGTTTTATAATGACCGGTATTATAGATTACGGTGTCGGCAACCTCTTCTCCCTTTGCAGTTCTTTCGCTTCTATCGGTGAAGATACTGTGGTTTCGGGCGATGCCGATATACTCGCCTCCTGCGACAGAATAATCCTCCCCGGTGTCGGTGCTTTTTCCGATGCCGCTTCTAAGCTTCGCTCGTCGGAGCTTGACAAGTTCACCCACTTTTGTGCGTCAAGTAAAAAACCTTTACTCGGCATCTGCCTCGGTATGCAGCTTCTTTTTGACAGAAGCTTCGAATACGGCGAACACGAAGGCTTGCACCTTATAAAGGGTGACGTTGTCCCCATTGAGCCGGATGTTCCGAAGAGTCTTAAAATTCCTCAGATCGGCTGGAATTCTCTTTCATTCCCGAAGAACAGGGAAAAAAGTCCTCTTTTTAAGTATATCAACGACGGTGACTATGTTTACTTTGTTCATTCCTACTATGCAAAGAACTGCGACGAATCGGTTATTGCTTCCACGGAGTACGGCGCAATGCTTACTGCCGCCGTGTCGGAGGGTACCGTTTTCGGTACTCAGTTCCATCCCGAAAAGAGCGGTGAAACAGGTCTTTCGATTCTCCGCGCTTTTTGCGAAATGAAATAAGGAGGTCTTTTTATGAATATTTTTCCTGCAACAGATATATATGACGGTAAAGTTGTACGCCTTTACAAAGGTGATTACTCACAGATGACCGTGTACAGCGATTCTCCTCTTTCCGTTGCGAAGAGCTTCAAAAATTCGGGTGCCGAATTCCTTCACGTTGTCGATCTTGAAGGCGCCAAAAACGGCACGACGCCCAATATCGATGTTGTCGAAGACCTCGTCAGAAACAGCGGACTCAAGGTTCAGATAGGCGGAGGTATCCGCACCAGCGACGTTATCGAAAGATATCTCGACATCGGCGTTATGCGTGTCATCATCGGCACCACCGCCGTAACAGATCCCGTATTTTTACGTAAGATGGTTTCAAAATACGGGGAAAAAATCGCTGTCGGTGTCGATCTTAAAGATGGTTTTGTTGCAATCAAGGGATGGACGGAAAAGTCCGATGTCGCTTGCTTCGACTTCTTCACAAGTCTTCAGGAAATGGGTGTTTCGACCGTTATCTGTACCGATATTTCGAAGGACGGTGCTCTCAAGGGTACTAACCTTCCTCTTTACAAGGATCTTTCCGAATATTTCAACATGGACATTATCGCTTCGGGCGGTGTTACCTCCATCGACGACGTAACGGCACTTCGCGATATGGGGCTTTACGGTGCGATTCTCGGCAAAGCCATTTACACGGGAAACATCGACCTTAAAGAAGCCGTCACTCTTGCAAGGGAGATGCACTCATGATTACTAAAAGAATTATCCCCTGCCTCGATGTACGTAACGGACGTGTCGTAAAGGGTACCAACTTTCTGGGACTTCGCGACGTTTCCTCTCCCGTTTCTCTCGCTAAGTTTTACAGCGAATGCGGCGCCGATGAGCTTGTTTTCTACGATATCACGGCATCCTCGGAGGGACGTTCAATCTTCACCGACATTCTCAAAGAGGCGGCTTCCAGCGTTTTTATTCCGCTGACTGTCGGCGGAGGCATCAATTCCGTCGAGGATTTCGACCGTGTTCTCAAATGCGGTGCCGACAAGGTAAGCGTTAACTCGGGCGCTATCCGAAACCCCTCCCTCATCGCTGAAGCGGCGAAGCTTTACGGTGATCAGTGCGTCGTTCTTTCCGTTGACGTCAAACGTGTTGACGGCGTTTTCAGAGTATTTTCCAAGGGCGGACGCGAAAACACCGGCATGGATGCTCTCGAATGGATAAAGCACGGTCTTGATTCCGGTGCAGGTGAGCTTGTCATCAACAGCATCGATACCGACGGTGTGAAAAACGGCTTCGACATCGAAATGCTTCAAAAGGTTTGCGAAATTTCTTCCGTTCCCGTTATCGCTTCGGGCGGTGCAGGCAATATGCAACACTTCACGGAGCTTTTCAATGCGATTCCCTCGATTGATGCAGGTCTTGCCGCTTCAATTTTCCACTTCGGTGAGGTTTCCATACGTGAACTCAAAGAAAAACTTCGTGCCGACGGCATCAACGTAAGAATATAGGAGGTTTATATATGATTAACTTTGATTCTCTCAGATTCGACGCAAACGGTCTTATTCCCGCTGTCGTCGTGGACTACGAAACAAACAAGGTGCTCACTCTCGCTTACATGAACCGCGAAAGCCTTCAGATAAGCATCGACGAAAAACGCACCTGCTTCTGGTCACGTTCACGTCAGGAGCTCTGGCGCAAGGGTGAAACTTCGGGCAATGTTCAGCACATCGTAAAAATAGTTGCCGACTGCGACAGTGATGCTCTCACCGTCTATGTCAAAAAAGAAGGTCCCGCCTGCCATACGGGTGCCGAAGGCTGTTTCAACGACGTTCTTTTCGAAAACGAAGATATTCCCGAAGCTTTTTCTTATCACGGTCTTATGAATCTCATCATCGGCCGCAAGGAAGAGAAAAAGGAAGGCTCCTATACCACTTACCTCTTTGAAAAGGGTATTGATAAAATCCTCAAAAAGGTCGGTGAGGAATCTACCGAAGTCATCGTCGGCGCCAAGAACAACGACGTCAAAGAAACCGTCTACGAAATTGCCGATCTCGCGTATCACGTAATGGTTCTCATGGCTCAGATGGGCATTTCCGTCGATGATATCACGGCAGAACTCGCTTCGCGTCACGTCATCGACAAAAAAGTAAAACAGGAAAAAATGGTTTGATTATTCTCCCCGCAACGCTGTTGTGGGGATTTTTAGGTGTTATCATGAAAAACATAACGTTGAATTCCGACAAGAAAGTATTCCCGACAATTCTTTTGGTTGTCGGCTATCTGCTCTTCTTTTCACTTCTCACTTTAAGACTCAACATAGTTGCGCTCGTCTGCATGTTCGCTTGCTGTGTTTTGTCTGCAATCATTTTCCTTTCACTGTTAATCAAAAAGACGGTCTACTCAAAAATGATTTATTCATACACTTTAATTGCCGTCGCATTGTTGGTTTATTTCACCGTTTTAGGTGCAGATGCCGGCTTCGGTGCTTTCATTTCGGGAAAGGTCGGTTTTTCTTCCGCCGCACACCCACTTCTTACGGGCGAAGGAAATATCTTTACAAGGCTTCTCGGAAATGTGCTTCTGTTTCTTCCGACAGCCCTTTCCCTTGCCGGTCTTTTCTTTGTCGCTAAGCACTCCTTCAATAAAAACATTCTCAAAAAGCTTCTTTCTTTCACTTTCAGCATACTTTTAACGGGAAGCTCCGTAATGTACGTGCTGACGGGAAATCTCCGTGCAAAACCCGATACGGTGCGTCTGTGGGACGGTCATGACGACTACCTCAAAAACATCGACAAAAATGCCGATGCATCTCATTCCCCCAACGTACTCTTCATCATGATGGACGATCTCGGCTACGGCGATATTTCGCTCAACGGCTCAATCTACGACACTCCGAACATCGACAGCATCGGCGAAAACGGTCTGAATCTCACCAACTTCTACTCGGCATACTCGGTATGCTCCCCTTCGCGCTTTGCCGCTCTGACGGGAAGATACCCGTACCGAGGCTTTGCCGACAACGTCATTTATCCGACGGTAAACACACTTTCTCCCCTCGCCGCCACAAGAGTTTTCAATTCCTTCGAGATGGGAAGCAACGTCGACGGTATGCTCGGCGACGAAATCACCCTCGCCGAGGTTTTCTCAGGTGCCGGCTACTCCACCGCCGCTTTCGGAAAGTGGCATCTCGGCGATTACGGCGAATATCTTCCCACGAATCAGGGCTTCGACTATTTCTACGGCTCCCACCACGTCAACGACATGACGCCCTTCTATCACGTCCGCGAAGAAAACGGTCAGTGGGAAATCGCACGAAGCATCGAAGACATGAAGGATCAAAGTCAGGCTACCGCATTAATTCACGATGAAATTACGGAGTGGATTTCCTCTCAGGCAGAAGCAAATCAGCCCTTCTTCGCCTATTATGCTTCTCCGTGGCCTCACGCTCCCGTATTCGTCGGCGAAGATTTCGAAGGCGTTTCGGGCATGGGAACTTACGTTGACTGCATCAGTGAATTCGATTACTACCTCGGCGTTCTTTTCGACACCATGGACTCTCTCGGTATTCTCGATGATACAATTATTATTTTCACAAGCGATAACGGTCCCGCTCTCGAAGGCTCCGTCGGTGATTTACGCGGAGGCAAATATCTCGCCTACGAAGGCGGTCAGAAGGTACCGTTCATGATTCGCTGGGACAACTCCGACGGCATCATCGAAAAAGGCACCGTACGTGACAGCTCCGCCACGCTCGTCGATCTGTTCCCCACTCTCATCGACCTTTGCGATATTACGGGCAACGGCGGAGAAAGAGGCTGTCTGCCCGATGACAGAATTATCGACGGTGTTTCGATGACTCCGCTGTTCGACAACAACGACATTATTCATTTTGAAGAGAATCCCATTCTTCATATGAAACGTGAAGATATCAAGGCAATCCAGTATTCCGTGCCGAAAGAAAACGTTCTCGTCGCGCATCCCGATTACTCCTACGATGTACTGACACAAAACGAATATATTACGTTTAAATATTTTGACAGAATTCAGAACGATAATTCCGCCTTCTTCGATAAATTCCGCAACAACTGGCTCCACATTCTGAATGACGATCACGGAGAAAACTACAACAGAGCCACGGTTTATCCCGAGATTGCCGACGAATTCCATAAAAGGCTTGACGAGATTCAGTCGGATTTCAAAAATAACAGAAGAGGAATCATTGAATGATTTAAGGTGACAGCATGCCTCCCGTTTCTCTGATGATAAAGCCGGCTTCTTCTCTTTGTAACATGGCTTGCGAATACTGCTTTTACAAGGATGTTTCGAAGCACCGTGATTTTCCTCAATTTGATATGATGACTCACGACACCGCCGAATTGCTGATAAGAAAAGCACTCGACTTCGCCGACGGTGAAAGTGTCGCTTTCGCTTTTCAGGGCGGTGAGCCGACTCTTGCAGGACTCGACTTTTTCAAAGGCTTTACCGATACCGTAAATCGGCTCAACATAAAAAAATCTCCCGTCTTTTACAGTATTCAGACAAACGGCACTCTTATCGACGGCGAATGGGCTTCTTTTTTCAAGGAAAATTCATTTCTCACAGGACTCAGTCTTGACGGTAATCTCGATGACAATAAATTCAGAAAAAAACCGTCGGGACAAAATTCCTTTTACAGAATTCTCTCGACGGCTGAGCTTTTGAAAAAATATGATGTTGATTTTAATATTCTGACAGTTCTTACGGGGTACTGCGCCGACAATGCAGAAAAAATCTACCGCTATTTCCGCTCCAAGGGCTTTCGGTATCTGCAATTCATTCCGTGTCTTCGCCCCTTCGGCACTTCTGAGGATTCTGAGCTCTACATGACCGAGGAACAGTACGGCAATTTCCTTTGTAAAGTCTTTAATCTTTACGTAAAGGACTATGTGAAGGGCAATTACATGAGTGTCCGCTACTTCGACAATCTCGTCAGGCTCTACCTCGGTCAGAAGACGGAACAATGCGGTATCTGCGGTCACTGTACGCATCAGTTCGTTGCAGAATCAAACGGCAACATATATCCGTGCGACTTTTACTGCACCGATGAATATCTTCTCGGCAATATAAAGGACTCGTCTTTTTGCGAAATGGCAGAGTCCGATACCGCAAAAAGCTTCATTAAGGAAAGTCTTTTACTTGACGAAAAGTGCAGAGAGTGTAAAGTATTTCCCCTTTGCAGAGGAGGCGGTTGCAAAAGGCTTCGTCAAAGTGCGGATTACTGCCTCGCCTACAAGAAATTCTTTTCTTCCTGCCTGCCTTTGTTCAGAGTTTTTATCGGCGAAAAATCATGATGCCTTCATGCGAAGTCTTAATCTGTCGCTGATCATCGCTATAAACTCGGAATTCGTCGGCTTGCCTCTTGAATTCTGGATCGTATATCCGAAATACGACGAAAGAACGTCTACATCCCCTCTGTCCCATGCCACCTCGATGGCGTGTCTTATCGCTCTTTCAACTCTCGACGGTGTTGTTTTGAATTTTTTCGCCACCGTCGGATACAAAACCTTCGTGACGGAATTCATCATATCTCCGTTATCAATCGTCATTATTATGGCTTCTCTGAGATATCTGTATCCCTTGATATGGGCAGGTACTCCGAGCTGGTGCATTATGTCCGATACAAGTATTTGCAGGTTGTCATCGGTCACTCCCGTCTTTTCGCCTGCTCCGACGGCATCGCTCCAGCCTGCAAGCTGTCTTATACGTTCACAAAGAAGTGGTACATCTACGGGCTTCAGCAGAAAATAATCTGCTCCGTTCTGTACCATTTCTTTTTCTAAATTCGGGTTGTTCACTCCCGACAAAATCATCGTAACGGGCTTTTTGATTTTCAGCTTTCTGATACCCGTAAGCACTCCGAGTGCATCTATACGCGACAGAAAGCTGTCTATTACAAGCACATCGGGTGCAACTCGCTCCGTAAAGCTCAGCACCTCTGAGCCGTCCTTCGGTACCACCGTCACCTCGTAGCCGTATCCCCTGAGTGCCGATGTGCAGTTTTTTGTAAATTCTGTGCCTTCGTCCGTAATGATTACTTTTAACTTGTTATTCACTTTGTTTTCCTCCTTTGTACGGTTGACAGTGAAATATTACCATAACTGGGAATTATTGTCAATATATAATTGGAAAATTTTGTAAATATTTTTATTTTCAGCGTCAGAAATGCGATTTCCAAACATTTATAATATATCATTACTTTGTGTTTACAAAACTGAAGAAATATGTTAGAATATAAGGAAATATAAATCTATCATGGGAGATTACGCATGAAAAAACTGATTGAACATATAACTCCGTCTGTATCCGACTTGTTTATCCTCGAAATCAACGAAAAATACGGTATCTCGGACTATTTTGAAATAGAACAGAAGGATGACAAAATCCTTCTTCGCGGTAACAGCAATAATTCTCTGGCACTCGCCTATAACCGTTTTCTCAGAGAATACTGCAACACGGAGCTTTCAGAGTCCGGCAACTTTGAAGCTTACGAAATCGAAAAAATCTCTCCCGTAAAAAAGACTCCGAAATACGAGATTCCTCAACGCTTTCGTGTCTGCATGACTTACGAAGCTTATGCAAACGAGGCCGCTTTTTATGATTTTGAGCGCTGGGAAAAGGAGCTCGAATTCCTCGCCATGAACGGTGTCAACCTGATGCCGATGCTCATAGGGCAGGAAGCCGTTTCCTACTACTCCTTGCTTGAACTCGGCATAAACCGTGAGGATTCCATGGAATTCCTCTCAGGTCCCTCCTATTATCCCATTCAGCTTTCGGGCAAGCTCGACACAATTCTTCCGCTGACGGACACCAACTATCTCAAAAGCCGTATTGAGCTCGGCAAAAAGATTCTTGAAAGAATGAAGGAGCTCGGCATTAAACCCATTCTCCCCGTTTTTTCAGGTCACGTTTCCAAGTTTTTCAAAGGATATTTTCCGAAGGCCTCCGTCATGTTCAACATGCCCTATGCCGATTATCTCTACACTTACCGACTCGACCCAAACGATCCGCTTTTTAAAACGCTCGGAAAGCTCATGCTCGAAAAGCAGACGGAATTTTTCGGCACCGCCGATTTTTATCTCGCCGATCCGTTCCTCGGTGTTTCTCCGAGATTCCGCGACAATAACCTTCTTTCCGATTTCGGAAAGGCCGTCGGCTCAATCATCGGCGACGGCACTCTTGTAACTCACGCCTGTGAGTACACCGCCGATTTCGTAAGTTCATTCAGCCCCGATAAGGTTCTCATCATCGACAAGAACGGCTCTTTGTACAAAGAGCAAAACGGATTTTCGGGCTATCCGTTCATCGTCGGCACTCACATCAACGAAAACGCGCACACAACTCTTCACGGCTCCCTTGAAGAGATAGCGGAAAATCAGTTCCTCATCGCTTCAAAGAAATACAAAAACGCTGTCGGCAGCGGAGTTTTTTCGGATTCCGTCACCGATAATCCTCATGTATATTCGCTCTCACTGAGAATGCTCACCGAAGCAGATCGGATTAACGCTCGCGACTGGATCGTTGACTATTCTCTCCGCCGTTGGGGAAGCGACGAAAAATGCCTCAAAGAAGCCTCACTGCTGCTTCTCGATACTTGCTACGGCAAAAAAAATAACGGTCCTGTTACCGGCTCCATCATAGCTGCCCGTCCCTCAACAATTCTTTCACACACGGCACCTTACGATACCTTGGAGCTTCGCTACGATAACCGTGATCTTTGCCGCGCATTGGAGCTTTTGCTTTCCTCCGAGGGTGACTACACCGAAGGCTACGTTTTCGATGTTCTCAATATTTTCAGGCAGATGCTTCAGAATTATGCCCGTGTGCTTTATTCGGGTGTCATCAACGGCTACAACAGCCGCGACGGCAGACTTTTCGAAACTGCCACCAACAATTTCATGCGTCTTCTGTCCGATTTGGATCGTGCACTTCTGACAAGACCTGAATTCTGTCTTCACGAAAAGCTTACCGCGGTTGCCGACACCGCTCTCAACAGGCATGACAGACAGAATTTTGAAATTGCTTTCCTTTGCAGTATAACGATGTACGGTCCGTTCAACACACCTGAGCACTACGACCTTATGTGGAAGGAGTGGTCGGGACTCGTCGGTGATTATTATGCAAAGCGTTGGCACGCATTCTTCAACTTCCTTGCCGAAAAATTCCCTAAGCGCAAAACCGTGTCCACCGTCTGCCGTAAGCAGTATAACGGCAGAAACTTTTCGAGAGGCAACAAATTCTACAAAAGCCTCGACAAAACGGAACGCAAATGGATCTCCACCTGTGCCCCCGCTAAGCTCTCCGACGAAGACACTCTCGATGTCGTCACGGAGCTTTTCAAAAAATATAAAAACGCTGTTTTAAGTGATGTAATTCAGTAACAGAGGTGTTAATTATGTTAAAAAAACTCGTTTCTCTTCTTTTGTCTGTCACGGTTGTTATCTGTGCTCTTTCTCTGTCTGCCGCCGCAAAGACGGCTCCCGATTTCCTGAAAAAAATGCCGGTACCTCAGTATCTGCTTTTCAGTACGTCAACCGACAAGAGCCTTGACTATCTCTCCGTCGAAGTTGCCGTTCCTCAGGATTTTTCCTACTTCAAAAGTGTCAACAGTGAAAAGCTCTACTCCTTAAAGGGCGACTTCTACATTCAGTTCGACTGGAGTATCGACGAGTGTTCATGGAGCTACTCGAAGGACTGGGACAATGTTTCTCATAAGGATGCCATCACTTATAAGCTGAACGAAAACCTTATTCAGAAATTCGACATCTTCGACGTCACTCTCGATTCCGACAAGAATCGTTTTTCTCAGGGTATCAAGCTCGAAAACGGCAGAGATGCTTTCTACTACCCCGAACATGAGCTTTCCGTACGTGCCCGTTACATATTCTCCTATACCGATGATTCCGCTGAGCAGAAAACCGTTTATTCCGAATGGTCGGAGGGCTTCAGCGTAAATGATGATTACTACAACAAAAACTCACGCAACGTTGAAATCTACGATTTCGGCGCCCCCTCCGTCGTTGACAGCGTAAGCCTCAATCACGACAACGAACAGAATCTTTCAAGCTTCATGTTTGACTGGTTCTTTGACGGCACCATCGAAGATGTCGCTTTCAACATCTATGCGATAAACAAGGACCACATGAAAATTCAAGAGCAGGTGTTCGTCGGTAAAAACGGCAGATGGATCGATGTTTCGACTATCGAAAATCCCGTGCCTTATGACTGCGGTACAACGACCGTTCCCGTTGACGATGAGTGGCTCTCGGAGGACAATTACTTTAAATACAGATTCCGTTATTATTATGAGGGCGATCCTTCGAACGGTCTGTTCGAATTTTCGAGTGCATGGAGCAGCAGCATTATTTACGATAACGGCAAGGTTACCGTCACAAAGGAAACAACCGAATCTGCCGACATTATCGGTGACGAATCCACGGAGCCCATAGAAAAACTTGAGCATGAAAAGAATGTTACAAGCCCCATCGTTTACATTATTCTTATCTTCGTTCTTCTTTGCTTCTTCTTCGGTCTTCTCACTAGCATCGGCGAAACACGACGTCAGCGCAAGGCTCTTTCCGAAAAGCCCGATCAGAAAAAAGATAAAAAACGCAAAAACAAAAAATAATTTTCGCAGGTGATCCCCTTGGTCAGAGATTTAACCGTCGGTAAACCGTTTTCGGTAATAATCCGTTTCTGTCTGCCTCTCATGGCAGGTAATATGTTTCAGCAGTTTTACAACCTCGTTGACAGTGTTATTGTCGGTCGTTTCGTCGGCAAAGAAGCGCTTTCGGCGGTGGGCTGTGTCGGCTCTCTTAATTTCCTTGTAGTTACCTCGATTATCGGTCTTTGTACCGGTTTCGCCATCCCCGTAGCTCAGAGCTTCGGTGCCGGTGATTACAAGAGAATGAGAAAATATGTTGCCAACATCATTTATACAGCCTCCGTTATCACCGTTGTTGTCACTGCCGTTGTTTATGCTTTTTCCGAAAAGCTTCTCATCCTTCTCAACACGCCCGAAGACATTCTCGGTGACGCAAACACCTACATTTCCATCATCTTCCTCGGTCTTCCCGCCACCGTGCTTTACAACTCGCTGGCTTCCATAATCCGCTCTATCGGCGACAGCAAGACTCCCCTCTATTTCCTGGTGCTCTCCTGCATCATCAACATAGCCCTCGACCTGCTCTTCGTTATAAATTTCGGCATGGGTGTAAAGGGCGTTGCGATTGCCACCGTAATTGCCCAGGGTGTTTCGGGGCTTTGTCTTCTTCTCCACATCAAGAGGAACATTCACATTCTCCACATTGCACGTGATGAGCTCTCCGTCGATTTTCAGTGTATCAGGAAGCTTTTCTATGCGGGACTTCCCATGTCGCTTCAGTTTTCAATCACCGCCATCGGCTCCGTTCTTCTTCAGTCGTGTGTCAATGAGCTCGGCTCCGATGTTATCGCCGCCGTTACGATTGCAGGTAAGACTCAGCTCATCCTGGTTCTTCCCAGTGAAACCATAGGTCTTACCCTCGCCACATACTGCGGACAAAATCTCGGTGCGGGGAAAATTGACAGAATCAGAAAGGGCGTCAATCAAGGTCTTGTCATGGCACTCGTTTATTCCGTCGCGGCAGGCTTCATCGCATACTTCCTCGGCGACAAAATTTCGCTCCTCTTCATCGAAGCGGGAGAAACCGCCGTTCTCGCTCTCGTCAAGCAGTTTCTTTCCACCTGCGCCGTGTTCTATCCCGTTCTCGTTCTCATCTTTATTTACAGAAACTCTCTGCAAGGTCTGGGATTCAGTATTCCCGCCATGGGCGCCGGTGTCTTCGAGATGTTTGCACGTTCCATCATGGGCTTCGCCTTCGTCAAGAGCTTCGGCTACGTCGCCGTCTGCTTTGCGAATCCCGTCGCCTGGTTCGCCGCCGACATACTGCTTATCCCCATGTATTTCTATGTAATGCACAAATTCAGAACAAAACCCGATTATTTAAAGCTTCGTACCGCTAAATCTTTTGAATAACCGAAAGGATAATCTCATGATTGAATCGTGTTTCCCCTCCTTCATTCCGCTCACCGAAGAGTATGACTGCGGCAACGGTGTCAAGATGCGTCTTTTCGATGATGCTTCATTCGAAGACTTCATCGACGCTTGCACCGATTCAATCGACAACGGCTTTTCTCCCGTCGCCGAGAACAATATCGAAAACAATTTTCACAGATCGTTCAGAAACGGCACTCTTTCTCTGCACATCTACTATTGCTCCAACGAAAAGAAGCTTCGCGTTATAGCCGATGCTTTTTCCTCGGAATATCTCACGAAAAAACCCTCATTCGAGAGAAGAACGACCTCTAAGCTCTGGCAGTTTGAAAGTGATCACACCTTCATCGACTGCGGAATGTGCATCATTTTGCAGTGCGCCGACAACAGCTTCGTCATTCTCGACAGCGGTCACTATCTGCAATTCAACGATCACCGACGTATTTACCGTTTCCTTCGCGAACGCACTCCCGTCGGCGAAAAGACAGTTATTGCCGGCTGGTTTTTCTCTCATGCTCATGACGATCACATCTGTCAGTTTGTCGATTTTCTCGAAGCGGGATACAACAAGGATGTCGTCATTGAAAAGCTCTATTTCAACACCGTTCCCACCGATCACCGTGACAGTCACCACTGGAACGAATGGAACAAAAAATATATGCGCCTTTTCGAAAAAACGGCACTTTCATCCGCACTGCCCATCGTAAAGGTTCACACTGGACAGAAAATTTTCATCAGAAATTTCGAAATCGACGTTCTTTGCACTCACGAGGACGTTTATCCCGACTCTTTGAAAGATTACAACAACTCTTCCGCCGTCTACTTTTTCACCGTTGACGGCTCAAGAATTTTTCTTCCCGGAGATGCCAGCGCAATCGAAAGCGACATCATGACGGGAAGATACACCGAAAAAACTCTCGGTTGCGATATTATCCAGCAGGCTCATCACGGTCACTGCGGTACCTCCGTAGAGTTTTACCGTATGTGTAATGCCGATGTTGTTCTCTTTCCCACTACTCAGATTAAGTATGATGAGGAATATGAAAAAATCGAAGCTAACCGTGTTTCCGTTGACATTGCAAAAGAGTGTTACATCTCTTCAAACGGCACCGTTGAGCTTTCGCTCCCCTATACTCTCGGTACCGCTTCGCTTCTGCCCGACGAAACATTCGAGAATTTCGACAGAATCAAGTCGCTGTGGGGCTACGATTACACCGAGGAAAGAAAAGAAGAGCTCTTCCGTTCCTTCCTCAAAAGAAGCGGTCTGCCGAAGAGAGAGGATATCAATCCGTGAAGTTTACTCCGTAATTCCGACCGTTTCTAACCCATCTGTCGGTTTCAGTTGAATTTATTTTTTGACACGCTGTGACTGCCGAGAAAGGAAGTCAGATGCCCCTTTTTTCGCCCGAATCGGTACAAAGGTACGACGGCGAAAAAAGGGGCAAGTGCATATAATATTAACTTTAAACAAAAATCACAGCAACACAAGGTGACTCATTGAAAGCAGCTGTGTACTTTGCTTTATAAGGAAGTTGACAGTTAAAAGCATGGTTGACGATTGCCAACCATGCTTTTTGTCGTTTATTCAGAATTTGATGCCGTATTCGTCGAGGATTTTCTGAAGGTCTTCCATCGGGATTTCCTTATAGCCGTCAGACATCGTGAAACCGGAATCAGCCATAACCTCTTCCGCCTTAATCGTGCAGTTCATTGTGAGTGCGTCGTCACCGCTGCCGTTCACGATCTTGAAGACACCTTTGGAATTGAAGTAGATTTTCATAAGCTCGCCTGTTTCGATGTGCTCATAAACCTCACAGACATAATCCTTGCCGTTTATCAGTCCGAGATATTCAAAATCGTTAATTGAAATTAGGCCGTTACTCTGTTCTTCAAGCATACCGCGAAGAGAAAAATCATCAAACTTTGCATACCTAAAAAGAATCGGCATGACGAAGATTGTTTCCCCGTCTTCTTCATGTGCAATGAAGTCAAGCTTCAAGCCGTTCGCTCCGATTCTTCCCGAAAACGTGACAAAGTTTTCATTGACTCTGATTCTTACACCGAGTATCGATCCGCCGGAAGCCATTTCCGTGCTGCACAAGAAATTTCCCGATGCTACAATGTCTTCGACATACTTTTCATAGTAGGTTTCTTCGGGAGCTTCTTTTTCTGCCGCATCCTTCCATCTGAGCGATTCAACAAAGAGGTCGGTGTAGCCTTCCGCAAGCTTTGAGCCCGCCGTACGGCTTGCAACATTGACCTCCTCGTTCTCCGTAAAGAGTGTTCTGTACTCGTTATCGGGAAGGATATAGCCTGCCTGATCGTTACAAAGTCCGAATGTGAACAGCGTTTCTACATCTGCCATATCCTTTAAAGGCGCATAGTCCCATGATGTGGACGTCCAGCTCTCTTTTTCCGTTTCTGCACCGCCGAGTACGATTTCGGGGGCAAGCTCACCGGGTGCCAGGATTACGCCGACTTCACCGCCGAATTCCAAGTAGCCGATTTCGGTTACTATCTGGTAACGGTGGAAGGGAAGCTTTACAATAACACTTTCAAGGATTCCCTGTCTTGCGGCAAGGGTTAATATCGGGTTATCTGCATCAAGGAAGATCTCCTTGTGTGCCACATTAAGCTCGGGAATGAGCTCCTTGTCGTTATCTATCGTACGGATCTTTTCTCCGATTCTCTTGCCGTAAAGAATGTATGGCTCATCCGCCAGCGTGGGATCAGCTTCAAGCTCCTTGTGGATATCGTCGTGCTCCGTCTTAATCGCAAGCTGTGCTCCGAGAACAAATACTACATTGGCATCGTCCTTGAGCTCCTGCTCGATATAATAGGGATAGTCGGCAGTAAGCACGTCAGGGCCTGCTCCGAGTCCCGTACAGTGCATGGCCGCGGAAACGATCCAAGTTTCCTTGCTTTCTTCGTTGTCGGGAACGAATTTCAGTCTGTGAACGTATTCATCAAACACATCGGGTGTTCTGCCGTCGTAAATGTATTCCTTGATATTTACGTTGCCGTAGCTGAGAGTACCCGTTTCCATCGTTCTGACAGCCTGCTTCATGGCATCTGTTACCTTTGCATAAAGGTTTGCCATGAATTCCTGATTCTTTTTGATAAGATACGATTCGTCAAGTCCGAGAAGGTTGACCGCCGTATTCCTTATAAGTGCGGGAATAAGCGGAACATTCATTCCGAGAGTGTCGATACAGCTGTGCTGGTGAAGTGCAGATACGTTTACACTGACAACACCCTCCGCCTCACTGAGCTTAGAGAACATCTCTCTGATTTTCTGAACATCGCCTCTGCTGATACCGAAGCCGTCAATTACGGCATAAACCACCGTTCCGCCGCCGTCATTAATTGCGAAGGCTCTGACTCTCTGGTCATTGATAACTTTGACGGGGACTCTGCCCTTGAAGGGCTCCAAGGTACCTGCAAGGAAGTACTCGCCGTTCATGATGTCGAGTCCGTCAATGAGTGAATTCGCTCCGTAGCCCACCGACCAAGCCGCATCTTCCGGTGCATCCTCACCGTCGCCCTCAAAAAAGAACTCGGGAACATAATCGTCCTTGTCTGCCCATCTTCCGTACCAGTCGGCACTCGGAAGCATAAAGTCGATTATTCTGACAAGTGAGTAAAGCGCCTTTTCAAGTACCATGTACGTTTTGTTCATGAATTCATCCGACACCGCCGATACGGGTACCGCAAACGATGAAAACATCATAACAACTACAAGTGCCGCCGCAAGAATTTTCTTTGACATCTTCATAAAATCAATCTCCTTTTCACGGTTGTACAGTATACTGTCTTGCTTCGCTTTCATGCTCGAATGAAATGAAATTGTTGCGCTTTGCATATGCCCATCTCATATCAAACACCTTACATCCCTCACACGGAATGTAAAGCTGATCGCATGCTCCTCTGATTACCTTCGCAGGAAGTTTAAACTCCCCTTTGTCGGTCTGTGCGATGTCTCTTCCTTCCGTGAACACCGCCTTGTGTCCGTAGATTTCCAAAGTCACCCTGCCTTCCGTCTTTTCGACGTAACCGCCGATTCCCGCAACGAGAATCGCAAGAGGTGCATACCAGATGCCGTTCTCCTCCTTGCAATAAATGTTCATGGACGGAAGTCCTGCATCAACGCCCTTGAACATCATTCTCGTTCTGCCCGGACCGAAGAGAGGAGGCAGTGCATAGGGAAGAATTTCGTCCTTTTCCTTGTCGATAATGCACTGATCGGCTATTCTTCCGTCTTCAAGCATCGACGTGATTTTTATTCTCGGACCGTCAACCTCGACGATTGATACCATCGAGGTTCTCTCTTCAAGCGAATAATAGGCGCTGTGCCATACCTTCTGCATTGAATGTGTTCCGGGAGGATTTTTGTTGCTGTTGCCGAGTACAAAGTGCACCGTACCCTTTGACGGCTCAGCGAAAAGCTCTTCGTTACGAAGCGGAAAGCTTCTTGCAAAGTTGTGCTCATGTCCCGAAAATACAACGTCGAAAAGCTCAAATCCCTCTCTCATGACGGGGTAAGCGTCGTAATTCTGCAAATTCGCTCCCGAATAGCATATCGGGAAGTGGTATGTACCTATTTTCCACGTTCTGTCCGTCTTTTGAAGGTCTTCCTTCATCCACTCGTTGACTTCCTCGGGACCGTTCACTCCGATAACGGCAAAATGTACGTTGCCGTAATCGAAGGAATAATTCTCGGTTTTCCAGTTTACGGGGCCGTTGTACGGATATGAGCCTTTAAACTGTTTTCCGAAAAATTCGGCAGGCTCCGAATAATATCTGCCTATACCTTTTTTGTAATCCTCGAAGCCTCGGTTGTCGTGGTTTCCGAGAGTCATCATAAACGGTGTACTTTCCGCCACTCCGACAAGTCCGCTGAACGCTCCGTTCCACTGCACCTCATGCTGTCCGCAATCGGTGTTGTCGCCTCCCGTCAGTATAAACCTGATGTCAGGATTTTCCTTTATCAGCCTCTTCATAAAACCGTTGAATTCGGAATAATCGGGACACTCGTGCGGATCACCCTTCTGCTGGTCGGTAACACAGATAAACTTGAATTTTGTAAGGTTTTCGGGTGCCGTTGTAAATGAATACTCCTCGCTTCTGTATTCGTCATTTCCGCAGGTGTAGTAATACTTTGTATCGGGCTTCAACGACGTAAGATGTGCCCAGAACATACTGCTTTTGTCAATATCACTTTCGAAAATGTCCGTCACGGCATCGGTTCTTTCGTATTTTTCGTCACCCTCCGCTCTGTACAGAACGTAACCGCTTTTTATCTCACAGTCCGTTCTCCACGTAACCGCCATCGATGTTGCCGCATCACCGTTTATCGATATCATTATGTGATCAGGTCTTTCGGTTGATCCCCTGATCGGTTTCATATTCTTTTCCATGCGTAGCTCCTTTATTAAAGATCACGTGTCGCTATAACGTTGACTCCCGTTCCGAGAATATTCTCAACCACCGTCTGTCCGCATTTGATCGGTGCTTTCACCTTTACTTTTGAAAGCTCCTTCATTGCATCAAACAGCATTGATTTCGGAATTGCGCTTTCTGTCCTCACGGGACATCTGCCGTGAATTCCTCCCTCGGCACCAACTGTCGTTGTAAGCACTCTCGTGGGATTTTTCAGCTCATTTCTGCCGTACTCGGCACCTTTTTTACAGCTGTTCCCCGTCACGGCATAGTCATTTTCCTCGTCTACCGTGAGTCTGCATCCTAAGGGACAGCCTATACAAGTAAGCTCTGTCATAATTACGCCTCCTTCGCCGTTACGGTTATTTTGTCGAAGCCTTTGAGCTTTTCCGTCGGCACCGTGATACGCTGCATCTCGCCCGGCACCATAAACGCTCTCTTGAATACCGCTATTTCGGTATCGCCTGAGCTGACGATTATCTGACTTTTTGAAAAAACTCTTCTGACTCTGAAGAATATCTCAATCTTTTCCGCCTTTGTATTTCGGTGAAGCCTCTGCGGTACCGTGTAGCCGACATCCGCTCCGTTTTCTATCTCGGCAACCTCGCTGTCCGTCTTGCCTTCAAGTACATATTTCGCCGCCGCTTCGCCTGCTCTTTCGCTCTCCGCCGAAACGAAGTCAACAAGATCATGAACGTGAACGGCATTTCCGCAAGCGAATATACCCTCTGCCGAGGTTTCCATATTCTCAAAAACGTATGCACCGTTTGTTCTCGGATCCATCGAAATCCCCGCTTCTCTCGTAAGCTCGTTTTCGGGAATGAGTCCCACCGACAAAAGAAGTGTGTCACAGTCAAAGTCCATCTCGGTGCCTTCAATCGGCTGACGGTTTTCGTCAACCTTCATGACGGTGATTCCTTCAAGTCTTCTGTCGCCTCTGATTTCGGTGACGGTATGTGAGAGATAAAGCGGTATCGAAAAATCATCAAGGCACTGTACGATATTTCTCGTAAGTCCTCCCGAATACGGCATGAGCTCTATGCAAGCCAACACCTTTGCTCCCTCCAGAGTCATTCGGCGTGCCATTATGAGTCCTATGTCGCCTGAGCCGAGAATTACTACTCTTTTGCCCGCCATAAGACCTTCCATGTTGAGATATCTCTGTGCGGCGCCCGCCGTGAATACACCCGATGCTCTTGTACCCGGGATGGAAATTGCTCCCCGTGTACGCTCTCTGCATCCCATCGCAAGCACTATCGACTTTGCTTCAATGCACTTGTAACCGCTCGGGCTGTTGACATATACTCTTTTATCCCCCGTAATTTCAATTACCATTGCATCAAGCATTACCTCAACCGACGTATCGTTCAGCATTTCGATAAATCTGTGCGCATACTCGGGACCTGAAAGCTCCTCCTTGAAGCGGTGCAGTCCGAAGCCGTTGTGAATACACTGGTTGAGTATTCCGCCAAGCTCCTTATCACGTTCAATTATGATAATTTTGCGAAGTCCGTTTTTATATGCACTGTATGCCGCGGCAAGCCCCGCGGGACCTCCGCCTATAACTGCAAGCTCATACATAATCTCAACCCTCCCTCTTCTCAACTATACGGCTGCCCGTTTTATCTTTTTCAATACATTCTCTGCTGACATTAAGCTCACGTGAGAGAATTTCAACAACCCTCGGTCCGCAAAATCCTCCCTGACATCTTCCGAGTCCCGTGTTGCAACGTCTTTTAATACCGTCCACGGTTCTCGGCACAATTGAACGGTGAATGGCATCAACAATTTCGCCCTCCGTAACCGTTTCGCATCTGCAGATAACTCTGCCGTATGCGGGGTTCTTTTCGACAAGCGCCTTTCTTTCCTCGTGGGAAAGCTCTTTGAATCGAACAACCTTTCTTTCGTCAATATAATCAGCCTTTTCAGAAAAGTTTACACCGTAGCCTCTGATAAGTCCTTCAACGTATTCCGCAATTCCGGCTGCAGATGCAAGTCCCGGCGACTTGATTCCCGCAACGTCAACAAAACCGTCTGTCATTTTTATTATAAAATCTTTTTCGGAGCTGTTTGGCCTTACCCCGGAAAAATTCTTGATGTTCGTTCTGAAATCGATGCTCGGTATACTCTTCGCCGACTTGCGTTTAACAAAAACAAGATCTCTGAGCTTTACGGACGTATCGTTTCTTTCGGCGGGTACGGCATTTGGTCCGACGATAAGATTTCCGTGTACCGTCGGTGATACGAGAACTCCCTTGCCGTCCTTGTTCGGGCACTGGAACACCACGTGCTTCGCTCTCGTCCCCTCACTTTTGTCAAGTATAAAATATGCACCCTTGTTGGGAATGATATCAAACTCGTGAGGAAGCACCATGTCGTGTATTCTGTCGGCATTGACGCCTGCGGCATTTATAACAATTTTAGCTTCAATCTCTTTTCCGCCTGCCGTGACGACAAATCCGCCGTCTGTCCTTTTAATATCCGAAACGGTCGAATCAAACAAAAACTCCGTTCCGTTTTCGGCGGCGGTTTCCGCAAGAGCCAGAGCATATTCCCAGGGACTGACTATTGCCGCCGTCGGTGCATAAAGAGAACATACTACCTCATCGGAAACAAAAGGCTCGATTTCGCGTGTTTTTTCCGCCGACAGAATTTCGATTCCTTCGACACCGTTGGCAATTCCTCTTTTATACAGCTTTTCAACGTGTTCTTTTTCCTCTTCGCTGAACGCAAGTACAAGTGAGCCTATCTGTGCATAAGGCACGGACAGCTTTTTGCAAAGCGCCTTTGTAAGCTCTACGCTTCTGACGTTGAGCTTCGCCATAAGAGTGTTTTCCTCGGGATCGTAGCCAGCGTGAATAATTGCACTGTTGGCCCTCGTTGCACCCATCGCTACGTCATTCTCTTTTTCGATAACCACCGTTTTAAGCTCGAATTTTGAAAGTCTGTACGCTATGGACGCGCCCGTGATTCCGCATCCGATTATTGCCGCATCATACATTTTCAGCACCTCTTTTATCATCTATCCGACTATATATTGTATCACTTTAAGCGTTAAATATCAATAGGTTGTTGTGTGTTATCCCTTAAATTCGGAAAAATATTTTTCTATTTCTTCTCTTTTTGCGCCGACACTGCCTTGAATCATTGCACTCTGTCCGCCGCCTCTTCCCGAAAGTGCCGTGTTTATGTCTTTTGAACATTTGCGAAGGTCGACACTCTTTGAGCCGATGCAGTAAGCGTATGTGCCGTCGGCGTTTTCCGAAAACGCGGCGCATACTCCCGTACATTTCGAAGTACAAAGGTTTACCGCGTGACGAAGCGCATCCATCTCGGTACCTTCAAAGAAAAGGCATATGTTTCCGTCGGTTTCGCCTACCGCTTCGACGGTCTTTTCCGCAAGCTTTCTTTTGAGAGCCGTTATCTCTCTGTCACGGTTTACAAGCTGTTCGTATACCCGCTCCGCCGCCGCTGCCGTTTCAAACTGCTTCACCTTGAAAAGATTGGAGATTTTCAGCACGTTTTCATACTTTTCGTTGTAATCACGAAGTGCCGTATATCCGCACAGCATGTGACATCTGACTCCGCCCTTGTAGTTCTCGAAGTCAAGCATCTTGATTATTCCGATTTCGCCCGTACGTCTTACGTGGGGCGCACAGCAGGCACATACGTCACAGCCCTCGACCTCGACAATTCTTATCTCGCCGTCGATTTCCTTCTTTGATCTGTATTCGAGAGCGGAAAGCTCCTCTTTCGTCGGGAAATATGCCTTTATCACGGCATTTTCATAAATCACCTTGTTAGCAAGAAGCTCGATGTTCAGAAGATCTTCTCTTGTCAGAACACCGTTGTAGTCGATGGTCACATCTTCGTTTCCGAGATGAAAGCCCACATTGGAATAGCCGAACAGTCGGTTTACTATGCCGGATACCACGTGCTCTCCCGAGTGATTCTGCATACGGGAGTATCTCTGCTCGAAGTCGATAACTCCGTGCACCGTGTCGCCGACATTAAGCGATCCGTCGCAGTAGTGGTAGATTATGCCGTCCTTTTCCTGAACGTCGGTGACGTTTGTTTCCGCGATGACTCCCGTGTCGGCATACTGTCCTCCCTCCTCGGGAAAAAATGCCGTTCTGTCAAGCACCGTAAGATACTTTCCGTCCTTCTCCTCGCACGAAATTACCGTCGCGTCAAATTCACTCATATACGCATCGTCATAGTAAAGCTTCTTCGTCATATTATAATTCCTTTCGTTATATCTGTGTCTTTATTCTGCCTGCTCCGATTATATATTCATCGTCGCAAAAAACCGCCGTCTGTCCCGGAGTTACCGATCTTTCACTCTCATCGAATATGACTCTCACCGTATCTCCTTCAACCAGCACCTCGGCATCAACGGGCTTCGCTTTAAACCTCACCTTCACCTTGGCTCTGAAATGCTCGGGCGGTGTGTCGAACGCTAACCAGTTGAGATTTTCGGCAATGAGTCCTTTTGAATACTGCTCTCCGTTTTCGCCGAGGACTACTCTGTTGCTGTCAACATCAATCCGTGTCACAAACATCGGTTTCCCGAAGGCTCCGAGTCCTTTTCTCTGTCCGACGGTATATCTGAGCACTCCGTTGTGTCTGCCGATCACGTTTCCTCTTGTGTCAACGAAATCACCGGGCTTCGGCTCCGTTCCGAGTCTTTCGCAAATGAACGATACATAGTCGTCATCGGGAATAAAGCATATTTCCTGACTGTCCTTTTTCTCCGATACACTGAGTCCCGCCTGCCTCGCCTTTTGCCTGATTTCTTCCTTTTCCATGTCGCACAGCGGAAACAGTGTGTTTTTTAATTGTTCATTTGTAAGGTATGACAGAAAATAGCTCTGGTCCTTGCCCGATTTCGATCGACACAGCATAGTCCGTCCGTCCTTTTCGACGGTTTTCACGTAATGCCCCGTTGCTATCTTTCCGATACCCATAGAACGTGCAATATCCCACATGGCGCCGAACTTTATCATCTTGTTGCACATAACACAGGGATTCGGTGTCGCGCCCTTTAAATATTCGTTTATGAAATATCCGATTACGTCGTTTCTGAATTTTTCACGAAGGTCTACCGTTACAAAGTCAATTCCTATCTCCTTTGCAACCCGTTCGGCATCTTTTTCGGCTGTGCCGTCATTGTCCGTCAGCCGAAGCATCACGCCCGTTACGTCGTAGCCATTCTCTTTGAGAATCAGTGCCGCCGCAGAGCTGTCAACCCCTCCGCTCATTCCGATAACTACCTTTTCTTTCATAATTACCGTCCTTTCGGTTATCTCTTTGTATTATACCATAAAACAGTAAAAAGAGAAAGTACCAACTTGTGTTTTTTGCCAAAATATATTAAGAATTTTTTTGAGATATCGCCGATTTTACTCTTGCAATTTTTTGCAGAATGTTGTAGAATTAGTGTTAATGTTGTTATTTTAGGAGGCATTTTTTTGGGCGCAGATCTTCATTGTCATACCCGTCTTTCCGACGGTTCGATGAGTATTGACAGCTTAGTCGTTCTGGCTAAGAAACAAGGTGTTAAAACTATTGCTATTACCGATCACGATTGCCTCGCCGGTAACGTCCGCGGCAAGCGTATCGGTGATCAGTTTGATATTAACGTTCTCCCCGGTGTTGAGCTTTCAGCTACCGATTCCAAAAGAAATCAGAAGGCTCATATTCTTTGCTATCTTCCCGACAGTCCCGACAGACTCGAAGGTCTTTGTCGCAGAAATCTGCTTCAAAGTAAAAAAGCAAGTCAGTTTATGATCCTTAAAGCGGCTGCCAGATTCCCCGTCACTCCCGATTTCATCATCAAGTGTGCTTCGGGCTCTACGGGTGTGTATAAGCCTCACATCATGCACGCTCTTTTGGAAAGTGCTGTCACCGACAAGATTTTCAGCGATCTTTATACGGAGCTTTTCTCCAAGAACAGCCCTTCAAGCATTGTATATGATGCTACCTATCCCGAGCCCTCGGAAATCCTTACCGCCATTCACGATGCAGGCGGTATTGCCGTGCTGGCTCATCCCACTCTCTACAACAGTTATGAGCTTCTCGATGAGCTTATCGAACTCGGTCTTGACGGTGTCGAAGTATGGCATCCTTCTGCTAACGAAGACGATATTTCCTATCTCATGCAGAAGGCGAAAAAATCAGGTCTTCTCATGACGGGAGGCAGCGACTTCCACGGTATGTACGGCAAGGATTGCAACACGATAGGTTCTACCCTCACTCCCGACGAAAACCTCGATGCTCTTCTTTCCTACAAGTCGCGCAAACGCAGGCAGCAGGCAAAAAACAGTAAGTAACAACGGGGCTTTTTTATGATTGAGCTTGTAATTTTTGATATGGACGGTGTCCTCATTGATTCCGAAGATGCCATTACCCTCTCTGCCATGGATGCTCTTCGTGACGGTTTCGGTATCAGCGCTTCCTTCGATGATTTCAAAGAGTTTACCGGTATGGGCGAAGTTAAATTCATCGGCGGTGTTGCCGAAAAGTACGGTGTACCCTTTTGTCCCGAGATGAAGGACAGTACCTATCGGATTTACTGTGATACGGCAAACGAACGTGTCAGAGTCTATCCTTGGAGTATGTCCGTAATCGACAGTGTTCTTGACAGCGGATATAAGGCTTCCGTCGGCTCCGCCGCAGACGAAATCAAGGTTCTTTGCAACATAAAAAGACTATCTCTCGATACGAAAAAGCTGTCTTCACTGGTTACAGCCTCCGAAGTCGTAAACAAAAAGCCCGATCCCGAAATTTTCCTGAAGGCTGCCGAAAAAGCGGGTATCCCCCCGAAGCTCTGCCTCGTCGTTGAAGATGCCGTTTCGGGAGTTACGGCAGCCCGCCGTGCAGGCATGAAATGTATCGCCGTCACCACATCTTTCAACAGACAGACGCTTCTCGATGCAGGTGCCGACCTGGTCGTCGATGATCTTTCGGAACTTTCATCATTTTTGAAAAACTTCTGATATTGAAAAAGAGATAACACAAATTCACGTGTTATCTCTTGTTTGTTTTTATACTTTTGTAAACGGGAATCCAATATGTCTGAAATAAAGCATCTCACGCACATTCTCGGATTTTTCTCTTTGCCATACGACACTATTTCAAGGATTTTTAACGATGCTGTGGCGGAAATCTTCCTTCCAAAACCATATTTATCCTGTT
>JAZSPN010000016.1:0-13551 GCA_045537495.1 Acutalibacteraceae bacterium | reverse complement strand
TCTCTCGTGCTTGATTTTCCACTTCGGCACAGTGCTGATAAAGTTTACCTTCTGCAAGCAGAGTTGCAAACACAACTTTCTTGTGTTTGAGTAGATAATCCTTGTGTAACATACCCCATTTGCCGAGGGTAACGCCTGCCTCTTCGGGCGGTAAAATAAGGTTAGGTATGTTGTAATCTCCAACTCTTCTGTATGTAATATTTGTGTTGTTTTTCATAGTAGCATTCATCCTTTCGTATCCTTAACAAATGTATCGTATATAAATTTTGCCCCAAGTCTGAAGCCTGATATAAAACTGTCAGCATTACTTGTTGTTGAAAATTCAACATAAGCACTTACATAACTAAGAAACATTTCTTTTTCTTCACCGGTAAGTCTTGCCGTGAGTTGTTCTTCTTTTTCAGCAAGGTTACTCAGTTTCTTTTTGAGTTTAGGGGTTAATTCTGAATTGACCTCTTGTGGCTCAATGTTGCCGTAATATAAATCTTCAATAATATTTGACATTATGTATTCCTCCATATCTGAGGAAATATATTAGAGTACGAAATATAGAATATGTATTGCCGGAGAACTACTTGTGTTATGAACATCCGCACCAATTAAAAACCGCCGAATCGTTGATATATAGCGATTCAGCGGTTTTTTTGTTTTCTGAATTTTATTGTTGTTATGTTTTCAGAGAGGATGGATTCTCGGTTGTAAGAAAAAGATAAAAAATGAAATCATAGTCAAAGATAAGCTGAAAAACTATTTTTTAAATCCTCAGAAAAGTAAAGGCAAGCATGTATTTTTTAATAGCCTCATCCTCCGTGAATCAGACGGACATAAAGATTATTGATGAATCTGTTATCTCTTTACCGCTGCTGAAAATATTCGGTTTGTTGCAAAGATACCGAAAATATGATATAACATAAGCACAAAGGTTTAAGGGGAAATTCATCATGACAGCGGGGTGTTGTAATGGGATTTGAAAATTTCAGCGATGAACTCAAGGCGGAGTTCCTTGCCGATTGCGAAAAAGCGCACAGTCATCTGGAGGCACCGATGGCGGGCACAATATATGTCCCTCTTTGTGTATCGTGTGTGCATATA
This sequence comes from Acutalibacteraceae bacterium, assembly GCA_045537495.1. Lineage (GTDB taxonomy): Bacteria > Bacillota > Clostridia > Oscillospirales > Acutalibacteraceae > UBA1425. The sequence goes on along the minus strand of JAZSPN010000016.1, from coordinate 12,459 downwards.
AATATGCATTACGGAACGTGGGATGAGCCTGAATGTTCGGAATACGATTCCGTACCGGAGCAATATATTAATCCTGTCAGCATCGATTGCCCCGGGTATGAACGTAAACCGAACTGTCAGAAATCTCTGTTGCCGAGGATATATGAGGAATGATTTGATACGGTAACATCAGTGCCGATATGTTAATTTTTAAAAGAGCCGACCGATTTAATGCGGTCAGCTCTTTGTTGTTATATGCTTATTTCTGATAAATTCTTACGTAGTCAACGATGAATTCCGTTTTGTAGGTATCCTTATCGAGTTTGGAGAGCTCTTCTGCCGAGGGGATTTCGAGGGAAACGATAACGTCTTCGAGGACTTCGGAAACACCGTTGCCGAAGGATGAACGGCGGGTTTCGACACCGTTGATGTAGAAGATGTACTCGTCATCAGTCCATTCGAGTCCGTAGGTGTTGTATTTTTCATAAATCTTGTCACCGTAGAAAGTACCGAGATTCAAGGACTGGAAGCCTTCCTCGACACCGTCAACGCCTGCACAGTGGATAGTCTGTGAAACGGAATTGCTGCCTACCTTGTCACCCCAGCTCATCGACTCGAAAATATCGATTTCGGCACCGCCGACACCGCCCTTAGAAACGGATGCGGTATAGGGGGCATCTGCCTGAATCCAGAATGCAGACCAGTAGCCGGGGGCCGAGTTTGCGATACAGCGAATTTCGAAATAGCCCTTACAATAGCGTTCCTTGAGCTTTATCATACCCGTATACCAGCCTTCGCCGTAGGTGCCGTCGGTCTGATAATCACCCGTCATAATCATGTTGCCGTTTTCGACTCTGACCTGACTTTCGGCATTGAAACCACCTCTTCTGGGGCCGTTTCCGCGGTATGCCCAAACGTCGGTATTGAGTGAATCGCCCTTGAACTCGTCTTCGAAAACGAGTTTGTAGCCGGTAAGATCAAGCTCCTGACCGCGGGGAGTGGTGGGAAAATCAAAAACAGTCAATCCGAAAAGCTCGATTATTGCGACAATTGCGGCAATAATCTTTTTAACAGAAAATGAAGTGAAGATTTCCTTTACATAATGCCACTGCTGATGAACTCCCCACACCTGTCTGGGGGCAAGCTTCAGATATTTAGTCAAAAAGTTGTCAAACATATTCGATCTCCTTATCTTTAAACTGTAATTTCATTTTATCATTTTTACATTATAAAGTCAATTACCATGAATATGGTTTTGTCGGTTTTTCAAAAGTTTGTAATGTATTCGGTGAAAAGCGAAGGGGACGGGATGTTTCGTGATTGCCGTGATAAGTGCAGATCGCATAAAACAGGGATTAATGTTTTACGCCATGAACACTCGGTGTGTTTATTCAGCGCATTTGCATCCCTTCATTTTTGCTTAACGGAACAATAAAAAATGATTAAATTTCTATTACGGAATAAAAAACACTATGAATTATGATATTATAAACTAATAAAATTTATTAGAATAAGTGTAGCTTTATCTGATGCGTTATTTGTGGATTAAGAATTATAATTCTTATTGCAAAAATGAACAGCGTAAAGGGATGTGCTGAAATGACAGAGAAAGAACTTAAAAAAATGAATCGCAAGCAATTGCTTGAATTATTGCTCAGGCAGACGGAGAGAGCAGATGCCTTGCAGAAAAAGCTGGAAGAAACCGAAGAAAAGCTCAGCGAAAGACGGCTTATAGAATCGGAAGCGGGATCGATAGCGGAAGCGTCATTAAAGCTTAACGGAGTTTTTGAAGCTGCCGATGCGGCGGCGACTCAGTATCTTGACAGCATCAGGAAGGTCTGCGAAAATCAGGCACTTCTTGTACGGAGAGCCGAAGACGAGGCAAAAAAACGCGCCGAGAAGATTGTAGAGGAAACTCAACAGCGCATGGCAGAGCGTGAAGCTGAATTTGAAAAAAGACTTCAGGAAATTTCCGATAAGGTACACCGAATGTATGATCCCAAAGAAATGCTCGGTGAGTTTACAAAAGATTTTACGGTGATGGGAAAAGATGCAGAATAAAGAAAATGCACTTCCTTCGGCTGAATTGATACAGACCGAATTGAAGCGTGAGCGAAACAGAATACGGTATCGGAAAATAGTGAAAAATACCGTTTACGCACTTACGATAGTAGCGGCAATAGCGGTGCTGATTGCGACACTGGTTTTACCCGTGTTGCAGATATCGGGAACAAGCATGGAACCTACTCTAAACAACGGAGAAATAGTGGTTCTCATCAAAAGCACAAACTTGCAGCAAGGGGATTTATGCGGGTTTTCGTATTCGAACAAAATTCTTATAAAGCGTGTAATAGGGCTTCCCGGAGATGTAATCGTAATAGACGACGAGGGTAACGTAGAGGTTAACGGGGAAAGACTTGATGAGCCCTACATCAGTGAAAAGGGCCTGGGAGAATGTGATATCGAGTTTCCGTTCACAGTTCCCGAGAATGAATTTTTTCTTATGGGGGATCACAGAGAAACCTCTATCGACAGCCGAAGTACCGTTATAGGCTGTGTGGAACGGGAACAGATCATCGGTAAGCTTTTTTTTAAGATATGGCCGATTTCGGATATTTCATTACTGAACTGACATCATAAAAATTTCAGGTGAAAGGGGGCAGACAGAGTGAATGATTCGGAAACAATGAGTTATGTTAATTCGGCAAGCAGAGCAAAAAGCATCAAGAAGAATCTTGCGCTGATTCTGCCCGTGCTTTCATTTTTAGTTGTTTTGTTGGTGTTCTGGTGGCTGAAGCTTGTGGGAATAACCTTCGCGGGAGAAGCCTTTTGCGGAAAAGATGAGCACGAACACGGTGTCGAATGTACGGAAAGCAAGCTTGTCTGTGAAACGGAAGAAAATTTAACGGATGCGGAAGGAATCCTTGTTTGCGAGGATGATGAGCATGAACACGGCGAAGAGTGTTTTGCAGAGAGTTCGTCGGAATCCGAAATGCACGTACACACCGACGAGTGCTATAAAACCGTACATATCTGCGGATTTGAGGAGCACATACATACGGTATCGTGTTATTCCGATATAAAGGCAGATCTTGAAACAGCGGAAATCTGGGAAGCAACACTTCCCGATATACCCGAAGATCTGAGCGTTAACGAGAAAATAGTTGCTACGGCAAAATCACAGCTCGGATACAAAGAAAGCACATTGAATTTCGAGGCGGACTCCGATGATGTAAAGCACGGATATACCCGTTACGGAGAATGGTACGGAAATCCGTACGGAGAATGGTCTGTAATGTTTACGTCGTTCTGCCTTCGGTACTCGGGGCTTGACAGCGTTCCGATAAGTTCCGGAGCGGAAACAATGCGTATCGAGTGGGAAAAGCAGGGCAATTACAGACCTGTCGAAGAATATGTTCCGGTAAGCGGCGATATAGTTTTCCTTGACAAAAACGGTAACTCAACAGCGGACTCAACGGCAATTGTTACGGGATATGAGGGCGGATACATCTATGCGATAGAGGGAAATCTTGAAGATAAGGTCAAAAAATCCGAATACACGACGGACAGCTCCCTTGTATGCGGATACGGAGTTGTTTCACCGCAGATCACACCTACCGTAATGAGTGAAGAAGCTGTCGGTACCGATGACGGACAGGTGACTCATAATCCGGATGCCGTTGATGAAGGGGATATAGGGGCGCCTGCAAACTATACAGTATGGCTTGACGGAACAAACGGCGGAATCATGAGCAGCAGCGGTTCTGCCAACAGAAGCTACACCGTATCGGCGGGCAGCACCATGATACTTCCGTTGGAGTGGCAAAGTCCCGACAAGTACGGCTATAAACTCAGAGGCTGGTTTGATATCAGAAATTACAGATATTACAAGCCGGGCGATTCGGTTACGGTAACCGATAACATGGTTTTTTATGCTGACTGGGAAGCGAATACATATGATATCGGTCAGTTTAATTCAAGTGTCGCCGATACCGTTTCGACGAATGATTTTATAACCACGAGAATGTTTGACTACGGAGTACTGTTCAACGTTTTGTCGGAAACGGCAAATGTAAACGTTTCTTCATCGACACATTCGGAAACATGGAATCTCCTGACTTCGGGGAACAACAGATATAACGGAGAGCGCACGCTGAATTTTATATTCCGTGACTGGGACAGAGGCTCCGAGGATATTTCTTATCCCAACGGTCACAACGATATAAACAATCCCACCGAAGCAGGTACCGTTTACAGCGGTCTTTATACGGACAAGCTCGGAAGCTTGCTTTTTGATCCCGAAACAGAGGTTATCGGAAAGAATTACATCGGAGAAGCTGATCACTTGTTCAGATACATGGATGATCCGACAGATCCGAACTACGGATATTATTACTACAACTCGGAGTACAATGCGGCATCGTACAATCAGACGGATCAGAGGTTCTACGTATACAATTATCTCGAATGTACGAGAGATTCGGCGAACAGCTCCGACGAAGGAAAATATGCGGACTTTCTGCCTTTCAACTCACCTTACGCAAACACCAACGGAAGGTATGTTAACAGTTACACTTACGGCGGAGTCAACGGCGAGTACAATAACGGAACTGCTCATTATATGTACGACAGCAGGTATAACGATAACGACAACTCGACTTCTTACGTGGGTGCAAACTTCTGGTTCGGAATGAGTATAGATATTGACTTCTATCTTCCGAATTCGCCGGGCACCGTTCTCTCTGACGGAAGTTACGGAAACCGCGACATTTACGGAAACTATATGCACTTCCGTTTTACGGGCGATGACGACGTATGGGTTTTCCTTGACGGAAAGCTTGTCCTTGACCTCGGCGGTCTGCACGGAAGAGAAACGGGTGATATCAATTTCTCTACGGGAGAAGTATTCATCAACGGAGTAAAGAATACCGCGTTGTCAAATACGCTTTCTGCGGCAAAAGAAGGCGGACATAAGCTTACTTTCTACTATCTGGAACGAGGCAGTTCAATGTCGAACTGTGCCATTTACTTCAATCTGGCACCGCGTTTCAGCTTCAGCATTCAGAAAGAGGATGTTCTTACCCGTGACATCCTTAACGGTGCACAGTTCTCCGTTTACAGAGATTCTGCCTGTACCGTTCCCGCCGAACTTTGGAGAAGCAGAGAAGCTTATCTGAACGGAGAAGCCTCCACAAATGTATTTACGGTAATAAACGGTGTTGCCGAAATGTGGGGTATGGGTGCGGGTAATACGTACTATATAAAAGAAACGAAACCGCCTGATGCCGAGGGTTACGGAGTGAGCAACGGTATCATACGTCTTGTTTTTGACAAGATGGGAACGGCGACTTATGATGTCGAAATCATTGACGGCGGAGAGGGTGTTTCGGGAGGATTTACCATTTACGGCTTCCGTATCGACGAAGAAACGCAAAGAGCGTATCTTGTTGCGACGAATTCAAACAGCCCACACAGCGAAGTAACGCAGGTTCATGCACATAAGATATGGAATGATTCCGTTGATCATACGGGAGAGGCGGTTGAGGTTTATCTGACGGTTACGGATGAAGACGGCACTGTTCGTCGCTTGCAGGAAGCGGTACTCACCGCCGAAAACAAATGGAGAATAACCTGGAGCAATCTGCCGAAATACCGCGAAGACGGTGAAACACCGATAGTTTACGGTGTTGAAGAAGCGTATGTTTCGGGATATTACAGCAAGGTCGAAAAAACGGACAGTTTTACGATTACCGAAACAGTCTGGACACAGACGAATACCCTTCAGAACGGACAGACATATATACTCAGAACGTCGAACGGATGCCTTGCCACAAGAGATAATGCCGAAGATACGGGCTTTATCTGGGTTAACGAGGCAACGGCAAAAGAGTCGCCGAGCGCACTCTGGACGGTTGCGGTCAGAGGACAGACGGTAAGACTGACAAACGGACAGGGACAGACGCTGACCTTCTATTATAACGGAGGTTCGAGCGGCTATCCGACAGACTTCTTTGCACTTAAAGGTTCGGAAAACGAGCAGGCTAAGCAGTATCTCAGATATGTTTCCGAAGCAAACGGTATCAGAATGTACTACGACGGTGCCGACAACGTGGATTATTATCTGATCGGAACGATGACCGATGCCCAAAAGTTTAATTATTCCACGTCGAGAAACAATGCACTGTTGTTTACTCCGATATACAGGAATGTGACTGTCAATACGGAAACCCCGGAGGGTGCCGCATACGAGATTACCAATACACCGCTTCAAAGCGATAACGAAACGTCGCTGAAGGTTTTTAAAGAATGGGATCTCGGGTACACATCACAGAATGTGACGGGTTATGAACAGTCGCAGGTTACGGTGAAGCTGCTGGCCGACGGAAACGAAACGGGACGTACGGTTACGTTGAGTCTCAGAAACGGATGGACCGATACCTTCTACGGACTTCCGTATAAAGGCAGTGACGGAAACGTTATCGAATACACCGTTGAGGAAAGCTGGGACAATGATGACTGGCAACCGACATACAGTAAGCCGAAACGTGTAGGCTCAGGTGTCCCGACGTACGAGATAACCGTTACCAACACCTACCGTTGGGGACACGGATACGAACTTCCCTCTACGGGAGGCGTCGGACAGTATGTATGGATACTAAGCGGACTTGCCATTGTGACAGGAACGCTTGTATTCGGATGTATTTTGAGGCGTAGGCAAGAAAGGAGGGTGGGGAAATAACCTCCTTGATTGCGGTAATAAGACTTACGCCGCAACGGTACATCCCATATATAAATAAAAGAAAGGAAAAACGACTATGAAAAAATTATTCGCAACACTTGTGGCAATCGTTATGATGTTTGCAGTAGCAACTTCTGCTTTTGCCGCAGACTCGGAACTCGGCTCAATTACAATGAACAATGTTGTTGATGATGCAACTTACAGCATTTACCGCCTTCTCGACCTTGAAAGCTATAACGTCACAACGGGCGCATATTCTTACAAGGTGAACAGCGATTGGCAAGGTTTCTTTGCAACGGAAGAGGCTCTCGCCTATGTTGCAATTGATGCGGCAGGCTACGTCACATGGATCAACGGCGACGACGATTCAAGTGTTTCCGCTTTTGCAAAGCTTGCTCTCGAATATGCAATCGAAAACGGTATTGCTCCCGTGAAAACTTCTGAAAACGAAGGTGACATGGTAAAGACGACTAATGAAGAAACAGGCAAGACAAGCGGCAAATTCTCCGATCTTCCCCTCGGTTGGTATCTTGTCGATTCTACTGTCGGTGCTCTTTGCGGACTTACAACAACAAACCCCAACGCTTCCGTTAATGCTAAGAACGGTATCCCCACTATCGACAAGCAGGTACAGGAAGATTCCACACAGCAGTGGACAAGCCAGAATAATGCAGATATCGGTCAGACGGTAAACTTCCGTGTTACTATCAGCGTACACGCAGGTGCTGAGAATTACGTGCTTCACGATTCCATGTCCGAAGGTCTTACGTTCCAGGGTGTAACTTCTGTCGAACATATCGTTCCCGGCACGGCATCTGATGATATCGTTGTTCCCGAAACGGAATATACGGTAGTTGAAAACGACCTTGAGGATGACTGCACATTCGAAGTCAGATTCACAAAGGAATTCTGTGATACCCTTGAAACAAACGACAAGGTTATTGTTTACTATCAGGCAATGCTCAACCGTAATGCTGTTATAGCAAGTGAAGGCAACCCCAACGAAGCTTGGCTTGAATACGGTGAAGACCACTATACAACTCACGATTCAACAAAGACATTCACATTCGGCTTCGATATCGTAAAGACTGACAGCAGCAACAAACTCCTTGACGGTGCTGAATTCAGAATCTATGACGATGCAACGGACGGATCCGAAGTTGCCGTTGTTCTCATGGATGACGGTGTCACCTACCGCCGTGCAAGAGCAGACGAAGAAGGTGTTGATATCGTTGTTAAAGACGGTGAGGTAAGAGTTGTCGGTTTCGATAACGGCACATATTATCTTGAAGAAACCGTAGCTCCCGACGGATACAACAAGCTTACGGCACGTCAGAAGTTCATCATCTCCGACTCAAACCTTGATGCGGTATTTAACGATGATATATTCTCCACAGGCTCAGGCGTTCACGTAATCAACAAAACAGGTTCCATGCTTCCCGAAACGGGCGGTATCGGTACGATGCTGTTCGTAGCGTTCGGCGGAATCATTGTTCTCGGCGCAGGTGTCATGCTCTTTGCAAAGAAGAGAATGTCCCAGATTGCTGAATAATTTTTGACGTATAAAGGGTATGGGTTTTTCCCATACCCTTATACCTATAATATAACTTAGGGAGAAAGGTATGAAGAAGAAAAATAAATGGTCCACTTTTGTACTGCTGTTCATGTTTTTCATAGGTTTCTCCGTAATGCTATATCCGACAATCAGTAATTACTGGAATTCACGTACACAGTCAAAAGCTATTGTTGACTATGAAAAAATGCTCGAAAGCATTCCGAAAGAGGACTATTCAAAACTTTTTTTCAGAGCAGAAGAATACAACAAAAAATTACTCCGTCTTAACTTTCCGCTTCTTGAATACAACAAGCTGGACGGTTATTTTGACATTCTCGATATCAGCGGAACAGGCATGCTCGGTTACATCACCGTTGATGTCATCGGTCTGGAGCTTCCCGTTTATCACGGAACTTCGGATGATGTGCTCAGCCACGCTGTCGGTCATCTGCAAGGCACAAGTATGCCGGTGGGCGGTAAGGGGACACATTGTGTGGTTTCGGCTCACCGAGGACTTCCGACGGCCGTTCTTTTTACGAATCTTGACCACCTTGAAATCGGCGATACCTTTAAATTTACGATTCTTGACCGTGTAATAACTTATCAGGTTGACAGAATTACAACTGTCGATCCCACTGATACCGCAGAGCTTGTCATTGATGCGAACGAGGATCGGTGTACGTTGCTGACCTGCACACCGTACGGCATCAACACTCACCGACTTCTGGTGCGCGGCACGAGAATTGAAACGATTGAACAGAAAACAATTTATATAACTTCGGATGCTCAACAGATTGAACCTCTTATAGTCACTCCGATTGTTGCGCTTCCGATTCTGTTTGTGCTTATGATGATAGTTTTATTCAAACCCGTAAAGAAAGATGTAATAGGAGATGATTTCGAATGAAAAAGTTAACGGCATTGCTTCTTTCTGTGGTAACAGTAATAGTTCTGGCTGTTAACGGAGGTATTTCGGTATTTGCAGTATCGGAAAAAACAAAGTCATCACTTACATTGCAGTACAAAAAGGACGGAATATTATATGAGGGTGTCGAAGTCAGGACTTACAGAGTGGCGAAAATTCTGTCCGACGGAACATTTGCGCTGACGGATTCTTTCAAAAGCTATCCCGTAAAGGTTAACGGAGTAACTTCTCAGACGGAATGGAATAATACGGCGTTAACTCTTTCCGCATATGCGAATGCCGACGGAATCACTCCGGACCGTATTGCACTTACCGACGAAAGCGGTACGGTAAAATTTGACGGTATTTCACCCGGAATGTATCTGACCTTATCGGTGAGGGCAGAAACAGAAACGGGATTTACGGTGTTCGGGGGATTCCTGACAGCCGTTTCCGTTGCGGATGCCGACGGTAACGTCGAGAGCGATGTGACGGTGTACCCCAAGGGAGAGTCGTTCATTACGACCGAAAAGGAAATCGAATATAAGGTTGTCAAACAGTGGAAGGACGGCGGAAATCCCGACAAACGGCCGTCATATGTCGATATAGATATTGTAAAAGACGGAAAAGTTCAGTATAAGGAAAGACTGACTTCGGACAATAACTGGTCGTATACGTGGACGACGAAGGATGACGGATCAAGCTGGGAAGCGGTAGAAAGAAATGTTCCGTCGGATTACACGGTAACGGTCACGCGAAACGGAAATACGGTGATCATTACGAATTCGTGTGAACATAAAGCTGAAAAACCGCCTCAGACGGGTGATACATTTGTATTGTGGCCGTGGATACTTGCGATGTGTATGGCGGGAGGAATTATTATCATTCTTTCAGTTTCACAAAAGAGGGAAGAGGCATGAAGAGTACGTTAAGAGGAAAATTAACAGCTTTTCTTACCGTAACGGGAGTTGTTCTGGTTGTACTGTCGGTTGTGCTTTTTGCCGTTTCGGAGATTTCAAAGGGCAAAATGAGGGATTATGCGAAAAGTACGGTTTTGCAGTTGTATTCTCTTATGCCGGAGGTAAGAAATTCCGTGCCCGATGACCGAAACGATATGACAATGGCGTCATTCGAGATAGACGGAAATGATTTTGTGGCGGTGATTGAAGTCCCTCTTTACGGTGCGGAGCTTCCCGTCTACGGAGCGTGGGAAACAAAAAAAGTTTCGTCATTTCCGTGCAGATACACGGGAAGTATGTATGACGGAAGCCTTATTATCGGCGGAAGTGATAATGAAGGTCAGTTCGATTTCATGAAAATCATTTCAAACGGCGACACGGTATTGCTTACGGACATGACGGGTATGAGGTTTAGCTATGCCGTAACGGATATTCGACGGACGAAAGATGTGTCAACCGAAAATCTTTCCGATACAGACAGTGATCTTGTTCTCTTTGCAAGAAACACTTATTCACTTGACTATACGGTTGTAAGATGTACACTGAAAAATAAAATGAAATAAAAGCAAACATCAGGAGTTGATCGTATGAACAAAACTCTTATGAAAATTTATACAGGTGCGAATGAAGATGCGGTTTTTGCGGCAGAGGTGCTGTCGCAGGAGCTGGAAAAACGCTGTAAGTGCGCCTTTCCCGTCAGTGATTCGAACACAGAGGATAACGGCATTTTCTTTGTGACGGACAAAGAGATAAGACCTGAGAGCTTCATAATCGAATCCTCGGACGGCAAAACCGTGATAAGTGCATCGGACCGTCTCGGATTTCTTTACGGTGCGGGACGTCTTATAACTGTTTCGGACTGGTCTGACAAAGAATTGCTGATTCCCGAAACAGAAATATCCGATTCACCCGTGAAAGAGCTCAGGGGAATGCAGCTTTCGTATAATTCCGCCGCAAACGCATATTATAACTGGACAAAGGAAACGTACGCTCAGTACATAAGAGAGCTCATTATGTTCGGCGGAGCAAATGCCATTGAGATTCTTGCTCCCATAGCGGTTAACGATCCCGTATGTATCGAAATAAGAAGATATCCGTTTATGGAGATGACGAAGTTCCTGTCGGAAACAATACATAATTACGGTGCAAAAGTATGGATGTTCTATCCTAACCTCATAAATCAGTTCAAAGGCGACTTCGACGAATCTCTTGACAGTGCCGAAATCAGAAGACTGTCGATAGAAAAAGCACTGAAAGAGAGAGAATGGGCATTCCCTTTGATTCCGTATCTCGACAATATAATTATGCCTTCGGGAGATCCGGGAGATCTCGAAGTCGATGAAATTTTTGATTTTGCGGAAAAGATGTATGAAATTCTCAAAAAGACTCATCCCGATGCAAAAATATGGCCGTCGTGCCAGAACACAAAGAGTCCCGGAACGTTCAAGGAGCAGTTCTTCGCATCGGTGAGAAAGCTTCCCGCATGGCTCGGAGGAGTTGTTTACGGACCGTGGACAGATCATCTTCTCAGCGAATGCAGATATCTTACGCCGAAGGAGCTTCCCGTCAGAGGATATCCCGACATCTGCCATTCGCTCTGCTGTCAGTTTCCCGTTCATTGGTGGGACACGTCTTTTGCACTGACGGCAGGACGTGAATGCTACAATCCGCGTCCCGCGGAGCATAAGAAAATGCACTCACTTTGTAATGATTACCTTATCGGAAACATTCCTTACAGTGAGGGCATTGCAGACGATGTTTCGAAATACATCTGGCTGTGCCTTGACTGGAATCCGACGAGATCGGCTGTTGCGATTCTCAGAGATTTTGCACATAACTTCATAAGCTGTGAGCGAAGCGGAGAAACAGCTTCTGCAATAGCGGGTATCGAAGAGGTTTCATACGGCAGCGCCTCTGACACGGACAAGGCAAGAAATGTTTTTGAAAGCTTCACAGAACTTTCAAAACGGCTTCCGACGGATAATGCGCTGTTCGGAGTAAACAGCTACAGATTCAAGATGCCGTATCTCATGTCGGCGTATTATCTTTACATCTGTGAGCGTTCGGTTTACGAAAAAGAGATTGAACGTGAAGCCATGCAGATTTGCGATAGTGACTTCATGAGTGCCGACGAAAAGATGAAAACCGTACTTTCGACACTTAAAAAAGCAGATACTTCACCCGACGAAGAGCTTAAAGCATTTATACTCGGACTGTCAGAAGAGCTTTACGATATTATCGGATGGCGTCTGACCGTCAACGAGTACAAGGCAAAGAATTATTCCAGAGGCGCGTTTATCGACTGTCTTGACATACCGCTCAA
>JAZSPN010000044.1:0-10607 GCA_045537495.1 Acutalibacteraceae bacterium | reverse complement strand
CAGAAGCGAGTATACGGATATTACCCTTGATAAATCAATGGAGAAAAAATATCCGCTTCTTGCCAAAGCTCTCACGGAAACCTCCGTGATGAGAAAAAGAGCAATGGAAGAAGAAAAGGATAATTTCATCGTTACTGCTACCGAAGAATTTTTGAATGACAGCGAAGCTTTTTCAACCTATGTTTCAACTCTTGATGTTCAGGTACGCCGTGCAGACAGCGTTGCAGTCAGTATTGTTGAAGATTACAATTCGGAAACTGACAGAGCATTCAACTGCCTTAATTACGACACTGAAAGCGGAAAACTGCTTGCTCTTTCCGATGTTGTAACGGATATTGTAAAGCTTCCGTCAATTGTTGAAAAGGTTATTATGAGCCGTATAGGTGAAGAAGAGCCATTCGGTGAAACTGCCATTCCCGATTATTTCAAAAACACTCCGGAAGAAGATATCACGTGGGTGCTTGAATATAACGGCATAACCTTTTATTTCGAGCCCGGTGCTGTTGCTCCCACAAATTTCGGTATTCAGACAGCAACGGTGACCTTTGCGGAATATCCCGATTTGTTCAAAGAAAAATATACTGCCGTACCCGTTGCCTATATAGTCAGTCTGCCCTTATCGTCACCGTTCTTTACCGACTTCATAGGTGACAAGCGTGCAGATGAGCTTACTGTTTCAGGCAACTATGACCCCGACGGCAGATATTATTGCACGCTCGCTATTTCTTCCGAAAGCTCAAGCTATGAGGTGGATTGGTTTGCTTATGACCTGAATCCGTATTATGTCAGAACCGCAGACGGTGACAGCTTCCTCTATGTTTTCAGCGTGGAGAGCGACGAGGAAGACCGTCGGATGACTCTGTGTGTTTTCAGCCTTAAAGACGGCGAAGTAAAACAGGTCAGTGAAACGGATATGGGACTGCTTTACAGAGGTAATAATGTTTTTGCTTTGCCGACTGACCCCGATAATCTTCTGCTTTCTGTCTATGACGGCTCAACAGATTCTGTTTTCTCTGCAGATGAAAACGGTATTCCGATGAAAACCGCAAGCTGAACTTTGCTCGAATTATCTTTTAATTTGCAAAACATACAATGGAAAATCAACATCCGAATTAAAATATATTCGAGGTGTAAACAATGATAAGAATTTCGCTTGACAGGATATTGGATAATCTTAATATCAGCAGATACGAGTTGTCGAAACGTACCGGGATTCAGTATCAGATTATTGATAACTACTATAAAAACAGAGTTAAGCGGTATGACTGCTATGTTCTTGAACGCATTTGTGATGCCCTTGACTGTTCAATTGAAGACGTAATTGAATATAAAAAATAAGCGATACGTAAAAGCGTGTCGCTTGTTTTATTTCAGTTGACAAATTCCGCTCAAAGCTTTATAATGAATCCGACCTATAAAGAGTGCGTGAGAGACAAGCTCGTTGACCGCACAGCAACCTGCATTGCAAGGTGCTAAAGCTTGACCGATGGGTATATACGGCTTTTTGCACATCCGTCGGTGTCGATGGGTGTGCTTTTTGTACTCTTTTAGGATTTTTTTAAGGAGTACGGATAATGACAAGAAGAAAAATCGGAAGAATCGGGGAAAGGAACCTTTCGTCACTCGCACAGCTTGACTGCAAGGTGTATGTTTATCTTGAAAACGAAGCAATCGGAAAGCGTTTTCTCGATGATGCCGAAAAAGAGGGCTTCGTTTTCGGCGACGGGGTGAAACCGACGGAAATGCACGTTTCGGATATTTTTGCCGTAAGGAGTGACAAAAAGCTCTGCTATGTCGGTTTTGCGGGACGTATGATGTATGCACAGGCGAAAAAGTCGGTTGTCAGAGTTGACTATCAGAAGTATGTAAACGGAGAAGCTTTTATAATCGAGAGGTAACAAAAAGCACACACTGTTTGGTTGCAGTGTGTGCTTAACTTTTAAAGAAGATTTTCGTCGTAGACGGCTCTTTCGCCGCCGATGAATTTGAATTATAAATCAAAATTATTATCTATAGCATTTTTTATGCCAACGACGATATCTTCGATAAGTTTTTGATTTTTGGGAGAACATGAAGACAGCAATTTATTTATTTTTTCACTATTTACGGACTGTTCGGTTCGGTCAAAAAGCAATTCGTCTGTGCTGACATCTAAAACTTTTGAAATGTCTACAAGTACAGGTAAGCTTAACTTTGTGCTTCCTGTCTCAATATGGCTCATGTGTGTTGTTGATATCCAGATTTTTTCGGCTAACTGTTCTTGCGACAAGCCTTTTTCTTTTCTGTACTTTCGTATTCTTTGTCCTATTTTTACATAATCCATATAAAAACCGCCTATATAATTAATTTATACTTGAATTATATAGGCGATTATGTTACTATAAAATAAACTGTGTAGGCATATTGTGCCTTTGTGGTTTATTTAAAGAAGGAGGAATGTATGTGGAAAAGTCAGAGATCGATGACGATTTTATGGGTACGAAGGAAGCCTCGGAAAGATGGAATGTGAAACAGGATACGGTTTCAAGATGGTGTAGTGAAGGGAAAATCAAGGCGTTTCACGATGCAAAAGGTAGTCCTTGGCGAATTCCAAAGGATGAGATACCGCCCAAAAAGAATTGATGTGGTTTATTATTATGAAAGAAGGATGAAAAGATGGCATTAATTAGTTGCACTGAATGCGGCAAAGAGATTTCAGATTCTGCAAAGACTTGTATTTATTGCGGAATGCCGTTGAAGAAACAGAAAGACATTGCAAAAGAAGGCTCGAAAAAAACAGAATCGTTTTTTAAAAAACACAAAAAGAAAATAATTGCAACTGTTAGTATATTTTTTGTAATTGCATTGATTGCGGGAATAGCCTTTATTTCGTGGGTTTTCTCGCCTGCACAAGTTGCAAAGCGTGAAGCGGAAGATGCAAGAGCTGCATATGAACGCTTGCAGAGGGCAAACGAAAGTTTATTGCAAGAAGAACAATATTTTAATAGTTTTTATTATGATTCAGATAGTGGATTTTATCGCTATTATTGACAAAGGAGAGGATAATTATTATGTCGGATATTGAAGAGCATAAAGAAGTTTTGGACGAAGACATACAGAGAAACCATAATAGTGATGTGATACACAGTAACAAATCTATGATGAAAATTAAATTGGTGATTAATCGATTTAATCCGGTAATAAAACGATTCATGCCATTGATTGAACGTTGTAAAACCTTGATAAATAAAAATAAAAAGATTTCATGTATATTAATGGTTGCAATTTTGCTCTTGGTGGGATTTGCTATTGGGAGAAAAAAACCTCAAAACGTATCAATTTCGTTTGGTGCACCACAGGTGGACTGGATTGAAAGTGAAAAGCGTGAAAAAGGGTCAATGAAGAATCCGTATCACTTGAATGAAGATATTGTGATTTTTGCTTATGACGGAACAAGCGGTATGACAGTAAAGTATACATACAATTTGCAACGAGTTCTCAGAGAAAGTGCTGTTAATACAAAATTTTTTAAAAACAGTACAAGAGATGTGGCTGGCGTAGTAGGCAGTATAAAAGCAGAATGGGAAGGAAGTGCTGATGTTGTTCCGATAGTTCCTCACGTGGATCTTGGATATCAAAATCAAAACTTAGGTAGAAATGTTTGGAGTACTAGCCCTATGATTAGCAAAGGCTACTCTATTGACGAACTGGAAAATGGTTGCCTTTATTCTAATCTTTTATTTGAACAAGTCTCTCAAGTAAGCAGTGAGATGTCGGGTTATATTGCAATCTCGTATACAAGTAAAAATGAAAACGGAGAAATTGAAACATATGTTGTTTATGTCGAATATGACACAAACATTATAGAAAGCTGATTCAAAAGATTTAATGTCTAAATCACTAACAAAGCACACACTGTTTGGTTGCAGTGTGTGCTTAACTTTTAAAGAAGATTTTCGTTGTAAACGGCTCTTTCACCGCCGACGAATTTTGGTCTTGTGCGTGCGGCAACGACGGTTGCTTCTCCGATTTCATTATTCTGAAGTCTTACGGGGACGGCGACCTTTTTGAGGTGCATTCCGATAAGCGTGAAGCCGATGTCGATGCCGGCATCCGCCCTGATTTCCTCGACGGCAACGGGATCGTCAAACGTTTTATATGCGACCGTTGCAAGAGAGCCTCCCGCCTTCGGCTGAGGAACGACGTTTACAGTTTCCGAGAAGGGCACGGCTTTTCGCTCCGTGATGACGGCACGGTTGAGATGCTCACAGCACTGAATCGCAAGGAAAAAACCGTTTTGCGAAGTGTAATTATGCAGTGCGGAAAAAATCTCTTTTGCCGTTTCGGGGCTTGAAGATGTGCCTATCGAAGCTCCGACAACCTCGCTTGTCGAGCATCCGACGATGACGGTGCTTCCCTTTCTGAGCTTCGCCTTTTCGCAAAGCTCTTTTATTGTTTCGTATGTTTGTGTGTAAATTTTATTTTCCATGCACTTTCCTCTGTTCATTTAAAATCGTCGATTATCTTTTCGAGAATTTCCGTGTCTGCCTTGCAGAAGGTGTAAAGGGGTATCTCGTCGGCGGTAATCCAGCGGATATCGTCGTGTTCAAGCTTCTGAGGCGTTCCGCTTATTATCGAGGCAGTAAAAAGAGTCAGATGCACCGTTATGTCGGGATACTCGTGCACCACGTCGAAATACTCCTTTTGAACGCTGACGGTCACGGAAAGCTCTTCTCTGCATTCTCTTACGAGCGCTTCTTCCTTCGTTTCGCCGACCTCGACCTTTCCGCCGACAAATTCCCAGAGAAGAGGGTTTGACTTATGAGAGGGACGTCGGCAGATCATGAATCTGTCACCGTCGCGGATGAGCGCCGCTACCACTTCAACCATGGTTATCACCGCCTTTTTGTATCTGTTATCATTATAACATACCGTGTCAAGCACCGAAAAACGCGGATTTTACAGTTTTTTTTAATAAAAAATCATGTTGTTTTCTGTGAATAATAACGATATAAAAGAAAATATAAAACTTTTGATTGAAATGTTATTATGCGTATGATATAATTCAATGGTATAAGTATTAATGTATACTTTTTTCAAATGCAATCCGCTTTAAAAGGAAGCGGAACAAATAAGGAGGAAACATTTTTGAAGGCTTACAATGCAAAAAACATCAGAAACCTTGCTGTTGCCGGACACGGCGGTAAGGGTAAGACTACACTTGCCGAGGCTATGCTTTATCTCGGAAAAGCAACAGACAGACTTGGTAAAGTAGCAGACGGTAACACTGTTCTCGACTTTGACGCAGAGGAAAAGAAGCGCAAGACTTCCGTGTCTACCGCAGTTGCTCCCCTTGAGTGGAAAAATACAAAGGTTAATATACTTGACACTCCCGGTCTTTTCGACTTTGCAGGCGGACTCAGCGAAGGTATCCGTGCAGCGGAAGCTGTTCTTATCGTAACGGGTGCAGGCGCAGGCTATGATGTCGGTGCCGAAAAAGCATACAAGGCTGCAAACGAAAGAGGTATCGCAAAGTTCTTCGCAATCACTCGCTGTGATGCTGAAAATACCGACTTCTACAAGACGTTCGATGCTCTTGCAGAGGAAATCGGCGAAACAAAGTTCTGTCCCATGGTAGTTCCCTACATGGAAAATGATGCAGTTGCCGCTTACGTAAATATCGTTACGGGCAAGGCATTCTCCTACAAGGGAGGCAAGGCAACGGAAGTTCCCATGCCCTCCGATGACAATATCGAAAGAATGACGGCTCTCTTCTCCGAGAACATCGCAGCTTTCGATGAAGCACTTCTCGACAAGTTCTTTGAGGGCGAAGCCTTCACTGCAGATGAAATCAAGAGTGCTGTTCTTGAGCCCATCGCAAACGGCGAGATTTATCCCGTATTTGCTTGCTCAGGTCTTAATACGGATGCTGTCGACATGCTTCTCGACGGTATCGTAGAGTTCGCTCCCTCCGCTGCCGATAAGGCAGGCGAAGGCGACATCGCTTGTGACGAAAACGGCGACCTTGCAGCCATCTGCTTCAAGACGGTTGCTGACCCGTTCGTAGGAAAGATGTCCTTCTTCAAGGTAGTTTCCGGTAAGATCACTGCCGACGTTCCCGCATACTGTGCACGTACCGGCGAAAGTGAACGTATGGGCAAGATCATCACCGTCCGCGGCGGCAAGCAGGAAGATACTGCCGTTATCCCCGCAGGTGATATCGGTGCTGTTACAAAGCTTTCAGGCTTCAAGACGGGCGATACTCTCTGCAACGCAAAGAACGTTGTCGAGCTTGCTCCCGTTAAGTTCCCCGCACCCTGCCTTTCCATGGCAGTCAAGGTTCGCAAGAAGGGCGAAGAAGAAAAGGTTGCTTCCGGTCTTATCAGACTTGCAGAAGAAGATCTTACAATTACTTTCAAGACGAATACGGAAACGAGAGAACAGGTTCTCTCCGGTCTTGGTGAACAGCATCTTGACGTTATCATTTCCAAGCTCAAGAGTAAGTTCGGCGTCGAGGTTGACCTTACGGTTCCCAAGGTTGCTTACAGAGAAACAATCCGCAAGACGGTCGAGAAACAGGGACGTCATAAGAAGCAGTCGGGCGGACACGGCCAGTTCGGTGACGTTTGGATCCGTTTCGAGCCGCTTGAGGGCGAAGATTTTGTATTCACTTCCGACGAGGTTGTCGGCGGTGCAGTCCCGAAGAACTTCTTCCCCGCCGTTGAAAAGGGACTTCGCGAGAGCATTGCAAAGGGCATGATCGCAGGTTATCCCATGGTCGGTATCAAGGCTGCTCTTTACTTCGGCTCCTACCATCCCGTTGACTCTTCCGAAATGGCATTCAAGACGGCGGCTCAGATCGCTTTCAAGAACGCTATTCCCGAAGCTGCTCCCACAATTCTTGAGCCCTACGGAACTCTCAAGGCATACATGCCCGACGACAACGTCGGCGATATCATGGGCGACATCACGAAGCGCCGCGGCCGTGTCATGAACATGGGACCGGCAGACGAGCCCAAGATGCAGGAATTCGTAGCATCGGTTCCCATGGCGGAAATGGGCGACTTCGCTACGGTACTCCGTTCCGTAACAGCGGGCAGAGGATACTTCTCACTTGAGTTTACTCATTATGAGGACGCTCCGAAGGATGTTGCCGATAAGGTTATCGAAGAAGCCAAGGCAGCTGCCGAAGAAGAATAATTTCAGAATAATTTGCAGGGGACGAAAGTTCCCTGCTTTTTTATGCATCAATTTGGTATTGCCGAATTTTTGGTTTTCGGTTTACATTACGGCGTATTTGTGTTAAACTAAGTTGAATATATTTGAATGGGACAGTACGATGACGACTAAACAAAAAAAGAAAATTGCAACATGGATAATTGTTCCGCTGATGCTTCTTATTTTTGTGCTGGATATCGTAACCGTTGTTTTGTGTAACAGATACGCGGGAAGGTACAGCATCACGAAGGAAAGCTTCGACGGCAGGTATTCCGACAGAATACACTTTCTCAATACCGAGAATTCCGATGCGATACTGCTTGAATCCGACGGACATTTTGCCCTTATCGATTCGGGAGAGGGCAGTGACAATCCGAGAAGGAGCAACGAGCACAAGGGTTTTGAGGAGGTTGTGGTTTCGTACCTCAAAAAAGTCGCATCCGACGAAAACGGTAAGGTTTATCTTGATTTTATACTGGCAACTCATTTCCATTATGACCATATAGGAGGTTTTCATGCGGTATTGAGTGATCCCGGCATTACCGTGGGAAAAGCCTATTTTAAAGAATACGACAGGAATATGGGAAAAAGCTACGAGGGCGGAAGATGGGGATTATCCGACGTGTACAGCGAGATGGTTTCAGACATCGAAAAACGCGGTTTTGAAAGAGTTTCCGATCTCCCCGAAGAGCCGTTTATGTTAGGGGAGTTCACGCTTCGCTTTTTCAACACCGAAAACAAAAATGAGCTTTACGGCAAGGGCGAAAATGCGGCAAGCGTCGGTGTCAAGGTCGAAAAGGGGAGTCAGTCGGCTTTTCTTGCGGCAGATATCACAAGGACTTCGGGACTTTTAGAGCTTATCGAGGACGAAGTCGGTCAGGCGGATATACTGAAAATCGGACACCACGGTTATTACGGCTCAGGCTCAAAGTCATTTATGAAAAAGCTGTCGCCGAAGATAGCCGTTGTTACAAACAGACTCGGAAAGATTTATCCGAACGAAAAATGGATTCTGACGATGAATGCAAAGATCCCGATTTACGCAACGTATGAAAACGACGGACTCATAGTAAATTTCTCGGATAACGGCGAATACGTTCTGACTAACAGGATACATTAAGCGGAGGCAATTATGAAAAAGATACTTTGCTTTTTAATGACGGCGGTGCTGGTTACACTTACCGCAGTTACGGCATCGGGAAAAAACGGATACGATTTCGACTACGAAACAGACGATTATCTTCGGTTTGCGAATATAATATCGGACTTCGGCACTGCCGGAAAAGGTGTACGTGCGCAGGCGGAAGCTTCTGATGATTACGATGTGCGCAGAACGGTTATAGTCAAGACCGACGGAAGAAAGCCCGACATCAGCGGATTTTATCCCGATGTTACCGTTGACGGTCCCGACGATGTGTTTATACTGAGCTTTTCCGATGTTGACACTGCCGAAAAATGTGTAAAGTCGGTTTCGAAAAGACCGGGAGTCATATATGCGGAATGTGACAGCGTTGTCAGCGTAGCCGAAGCTGTCGAGGATGAAAATCAGATCCCCGATGAGCCTTCGGAAGAAGAGTTTTACTATCATTCGTGGGGAATGGAATTCATGCACGCCGATGTTATGGCGCGTGAAGTCAGAAAGACTCAGAGCGAAGATGACGAGGTGCTTATCGCTGTTGTTGACTCGGGAATTACGGAAGATCATCCTATTTTCGAAGGAAGACTTGCCGAGTGCCGTGACATGACCGCAAGCGAAGAAGGCTGCAAGGATGAGAAGGGGCACGGCACCAATGTCGCGGGAGTTATTGCAGACTGTACGCAAGGACTCAATGTTAAAATTATGGCGATAAGGGTGCTTGACGAAAACGGTAACGGCAGCGCGGCGGTATCGGCGGCAGGAATTGAGTATGCGGTAAGGAAAGGTGCAGATATTATCAATGCGAGTCTTGCATCGAGAAGTTGCTCGATAAGGTTTCACGATGCTCAGAAGACGGCGACGGATAACGGATGTATTTTTATAGCCAGTGCAGGAAATTACGGAATCAATATGGATGAGGATGTGTGCTGTCCCGCTCATATCAGCGAGGTTGTGACGGTTACCGCCGTAAACCGCAACGGTGAGCTTTACCATAATAATTGCTACGGAAATGCTGTTGATGTGGCGGCACCGGGAGTCCTGATAACCTGTGCATCGATGAACGGAGGCTACATACAGAATACGGGAACATCGTTTGCGGCACCTCATGTTTCGGCAATAGCGGCCATGTTTATGTTGGCGGTACCGGATGCGAGTGACGATGATATTATCAGAATGATAAAAGGTAATACAATAGACATCGGAAAGAAATTTTTTGATGTTTATTCGGGCTGGGGTATGCCGTGGCTTTTGAATTTTTCCAAGGATGCGGTCCCGAAGGTCGTTGAGGAAATGGTAATAAAAACATATCCCGAAAAAATGACGTATACTTATAAAGAAAATTTAGACAGCACGGGACTTTCGGTAGAGTTGACTTACAATACGGGGGAAAAAGAAGTGCTGGAAGATATCTTTACCGTCAGTACCCCCGAAATGAAGTACGGAGAAAATAAGGTTACCGTTACACTCTCCGAGTTTACACAGGATTTTACGGTGACGGTAAATTATACGTGGTGGCAGTGGATTATTGTAATTCTTCTGTTCGGCTGGATATGGTATTAAAAAATGCAGGGCTTCAAACCCTGCATTTTTCATTCTTCCATCTGCTTTCCGAGGAACGATGCCGCAACCTGTGCAAGCTTCACTTCCGTCTGAGTCGGGACAGATCCGTTTTCGTTGAGCATGAGAATAACCGCTCCCGAAACGTCGCCTGCACCGATAATCGGATAAACGGCTCCGCAATAACGGCTTATTCCGTCGGCGGGCGAAAAACGTTCATTGTCAATTGTAGCAACGAAGGCTGTTCTCTTTTCGAGGATTTCTTCGACGGATGAGCTCAGTCTTCGTTCAATGGCTTCCTTTTTCGGAATTCCCGCACAAGCGATGATACGATCTCTGTCGGCAATCATTACGGGCAGATTCGTGTTTCGGTGAAGAACTTCCGAGAACTGCTTCGCCTGTGTCGATAATTCGCCGATGGGTGAATACTTTTTGAAAATTACTTCGCCGTCCGCATCGGTATAAATCTCCAGCGGGTCGCCTTCGCGGATACGCATAGTCCTTCTGATTTCCTTCGGAATAACGACTCTGCCGAGATCGTCGATTCTACGAACTATTCCTGTTGCTTTCATATTATATAAATCTCCTTTAAATTTAAATCGTGATGTTAGTATTTGTGAATTTAGGAGATTTATACTGTGCAAATTTACTTTTCTGTTTATGCCATTGTTTTTAACATTTCCAGTGTCATTTCGTATTGGCAAGGCTCATTTTG
>JAZSPN010000026.1:0-3155 GCA_045537495.1 Acutalibacteraceae bacterium | reverse complement strand
TTTTATATTATTTTAAAAACAATCCCTCAGTCAAAAATCAAAGATTTTTGCCAGCTCCCTTTACACAAGGGAGCCGTGAATTTGTGCTGATTTTTGGTGTGTTCTTCTGAATTTACTTGCTTGTTTTTTGTTGTAAAAACTAAAAGTCTGTACTAACCAAAAGCCCTCCTCCGGTAAAGTCTGGTGGCAGCCGAAGGCTGTCGGGAGGATTGACGGTAAAAAGCTGGTTTTATATTATTTTAAAAACAATCCCTCAGTCAAAAATCAAAGATTTTTGCCAGCTCCCTTTACACAAGGGAGCCGTTAAATTTGTGCTGAATTTCGGTGTTTTCTACTAAATTTACTTACTTATTTTTGTCATAAATTCTAGTTGCTTTTATATTATTTTTAAAAAACAACCCTCAACATCAAAACGGAGATGCTCATTTTCAGGCATCTCCGTTTGTTTCATATCAACTTAAAATTTAAGAGTAAAGTCATACTCGGGCATATATACGCCCTTTGCAAAGTTTCTCGCTCTGAAAACGACCTTGCCCGCATAGGCTTCCATCATATAGCCGATGCCGTTATCGTTGCATGCACCGTTTTCATTATCGATGGTAAGCGAAGGAAGGCTTATCGAATCGATGTTTCCGATCTTTTCATAGGTATATTCACCGAAGCCCGTGTGAAGGTGTCCCGTAATCAGAACAACCTTCTTGTGACTGTTCAGAACTTCAAAAAGTCTGTCCGACTGCTTTCCGACGCTTCCGGCAGAATTAATCGGAGAGCCCCATGTATCGGGAAGTCCGTGAGTGAGTTTCAGGGGCTGGTGGAATACTACGAACACGGGTTTACCGCTCTTTTCCGCCTCTGCAAGCGATTCATCAAGCCATTCGAACTGTGCATCATTGAACCACGCTTCCTCGAATTCCGATCTGTCGCTTCCGAGAATGATGAACGTGTAACCGTTGATTTCATACTTGTAATGAAGCGAATCAACACGAAGATCACTGCCCGCGAATTCGTTAAGACCGTTTGTAAGCTCTGTAAATCTTCTGATATTATCCTTGTAAATACGCATTCTGATGTCGTGATTTCCCGTTGCGGTAAGGTACGTCTTCACCTTGTCGCTCTTGATGTTATCCGATACCACCTTGTATTCGCAAAGAAGTCCGTTCTCCGCGATATCGCCTGCAATGAGAAGCGCATCAATCGCTCTCTTCGCATTGTCAATATCCTGACAAGCCGCCTCGAAGTAGGGTGTTCTCTCCACCTTGTAGTTGGAAAGCTGCGGATCTGCCCAGAGTGCGACGTTGAGTCTTACCGAGGAGGAATTAAGCGATTCGATGGGATCCGTCGTTACGGGCGGTGCTATTGTGCCGTTGAAATAGATGAAAATTGAAAGTACAAGTGACCATGCCTTGATCAAAAATGCCGTGAAAGCGCTGTTCATAAACCTTCTCCTTCAAATGTTTTTGTGTATCTTTTGATAGCAACTCTGTTATTCTATACGAAAATCAAATTTTTTTCAAGTACATTCCTTAAACTTCTGTTGCATTTCTTTAAAGTTTGGTGTATAATAATTAAAATTTTTCGGAGGTTCTGTATGCTTTTAGTTGTCGATATCGGTAATACCAACATAAATCTCGGTGCTTACTCTGACGAAAAGCTTGTTTTCGTTTCCAGAATCTCCACCGACAGATCGAAAACCCGTGATCAGTACGCCGTCGAGCTCAAAAATATTTTTTCGCTCTACAATGCCGATTCGCTCTCCTTCAGCGGTTCCGTCGTCGGCTCCGTTGTTCCCGAGCTTACCCGCGAGATATGCGAATCGATTCTCACCCTCACGGGGACTGAGCCCCTAACGCTTTCTCCCGGTGTCAAGACGGGACTCAACATAAAAACAGATAACCCCGCCGAGGTCGGTGCGGATCTCGTTGCAGGCGCCGTCGGTGCCGTTTCTTCCTATCCGCTCCCCTGCCTCGTTCTCGATCTCGGTACCGCTACAAAAATCAGCGTCCTCGACAAAAACGGCGCCTTCCTCGGCTGCACGATAGCTGCCGGAGTTTCCATCTCTCTCGATGCTCTCTCCGCAAGGACTTCTCAGCTTCCCAGCATCAGCTTCAAGGCTCCGCGTCACGTCATCGGCACCAACACGGTTGACAGTATGCAGTCGGGTACCGTTTTCGGTGTCGCTTCGATGCTTGACGGCATGTGCGACAGAATCGAAGCTGAACTCGGTGAGCCCATTGCTTCCGTTGTCGCTACGGGCGGTCTTTCCCGCGATATCGTGAAATGCTGTAAAAGAAATGTCATTTCCAACCGCAACCTGATTCTCGAAGGACTCAGAACAATTTATCTCAAAAATTCAAAGTGATTTTTAATTCCGTTATTTTGCGCCGTATCCCCTCGGGGAATGGCAGCTTGGAGGAATATATATGTTGAAAAAATCATCCGTCGAAAACACCCGCAGTCTGGTTCTTACCGCTGTATTCGCTGCACTGATCATCGTTATGACAGTGACTCCGTTCCTTGGCTACATCAGCTACGGCAGCATCGAAATTACCACTCTGCACATCGTCACCATTCTCGGTGCAGTCTGCCTCGGCCCTAAAAAGGGCACCGTCATCGGCGCTGTATGGGGACTTACGTGTATTGCGCGTGCGTACTTCGCCTTCCCCGTCTACCTCGATTTCGGCTTCGGCAACTTCTTCGTTTCTGTTTTGCCGAGAATTCTCGTCGGCACCTTCTCGGGACTCTGCTTCTTTGCACTCGCAAAAACGAAGCTTCCGAAGGCTGTTTCGGCAATCGTCGCCGCCGTTGTCGGTACTCTCACGAACACCGTCCTCGTTCTCTCGTCCATGAACATATGGGCTAAATTCAACGACAAGGACTATTCCGATGTCTTCACCGTTATCGGTAACATCTTCAAAACTCTCATCGGAATCAACGGTGTCATTGAGCTTGCCGCCGCCGTGGTGCTCGTCCCCGTTATTTATTCGGCAGTTGCAAAAGCTCTGCCTAAAACAAAGTGAACAGTATAAACTGAGAGGGTTGTGCATTTTGCACAACCCTTTGACTGTCGATAAAGTCGTCACACCGTGTTCGAAAAACTTGCTGAGGGTTGTGCATTTTGCACAACCCTCATTTTTATTATTGTGAATCATCGGTCG
>JAZSPN010000019.1:0-16861 GCA_045537495.1 Acutalibacteraceae bacterium | reverse complement strand
CCGTTCGAGAGTTCGAATCTCTTGCTCTCCGCCATGAGCGAAAGCGTTGTGAATTAACGTTTTCGCTCTTTTTTTGCGCCGATGACTTATACGAAAGTCGGAGGCCAAGCGGTCTTAGGAAGACAACAATGGGCACCAACTCCTTGGCCCACAGAACGACATGGCTACGATCCGACTTCTATCACCCGTTCGAGAGTTCGAATCTCTTGCTCTCCGCCATGAGCGAAAGCGTTGTGAATTAACGTTTTCGCTCTTTTTTTGCGCCGATGACTTATACGATACAGAAACCGATGATATGACATTATTTGAATGTCGTAATAGTTGCGGAATTTAAACCTATAAATGAAAATAACGAGAGGGTATTAAAGACGGAGAAATCGGATAATAAAAGTGACTCCGTTTTGCGAAAATTTATGAATGAAAGAATACTTCGAATCAGAGAAAGCGAAAGAAAATCTCATACCGAGATATACACAAATGAAAAGCTGTACAGTTCCGACAGTTGGCTTCAAAAACCTATAAAGACTGTAAAAGATATTGTGCCGTTGTTCGAAGATTACAATGAGCTCAGAGTTCTGGATTTAGGTTGCGGAGTCGGAAGAAACAGCATATTTATTGCAGAAAAGTTTAAAAAAATCAATTGTATCGCAGACTGTGTTGATTTGCTTGAAATTGCAATTGAGAAACTTACTCAAAATGCCGATGAGCATGATGTAGCTTCGTGTATTAACGGGATTGTAAAATCCATCGAAGAGTTTTATATCAAAGAGAATTATTATGATTTTATAATGGCCGTATCCGCATTGGAGCACACAGATTCCTTTGACTCTTTTGTTAAAAAGATGTCTGAAATAAAAAATGGTCTACGTGAAAACGGCATTGTTTGTTTAGTAATAAACTCAAATGTCAGGGAGGTTAATCGGGATACACAAGAAACGGTTGATGCTCAATTTGAAGTCAATCTTCCGACAGAAAAGGTACAGGACTGTCTGTGCCGCGTATTTAACGGCTGGAAATTGATAAAGGCTTCTGTCAGCGGACAGGAATACGATATTCCGAGAGAAACATTTGTAAGTCATTTGAGCACAGATGTGGTCAGTTACGTTGCAAGAAGAACAAAACAGTGGCATTAATGTTAAATCAGCGACTCACAGTATTTTGCGAGTCGCTGATTGCTATTTAACCGTTACTATTCTGCCTGTGCCGATACCCGTTATAAACTGTTTGATGTTCGGAGAAAGCTCCGATTCAAAATCTTTGTGCAGGTGTCCCGAAAAAATTGCTGCGATATTTCTCGAATTTGTAATTAAATCGTACGCCTCTTTTGTGACTTCGTCCTGCTTCTGCTGTTCGAATCTGTCGGGAGAATAATCAATCATCATTTCCTCGGGTACAGACATAAGATATGCAGGAAGACTCTTGCCGTTGTCGGTGCAGAAATCATACGTTTCTTTAGAGTAAAGTGGGGTATGCAAAAATAAAATTGTCGGCATGTCGAGATTAAGTTCGAATCTGAGCTTGTTGAGCTGATCCTCCTCGAAAAGGTAGTAGGAATTATCTATCGAGATGAGATTTATCCCGTTGACCTTTCTCGATGAAAATCGGATATCGTTCTTGAATACACCTTGAACCTTATCAAGACTTAAGTTTCTGTAAGCGGCATCTTCTTTGGCTTCGCCGACGTACAGACTGAATTCGTGATTACCTGCCGCCATGAAACAGTCGTATGAGTCTGTAAAAGCTTTTACTTCTTCAAGATTTCTTTCGGACACAAAGTCGATAAGATCTCCCGTGTGTGCGATGAAACAGCCAAGCTCATCAGCCTTCATTTTCGTTTCGGCAAAATTCAGAGGAGCATCGGGAAAAACCTTTTCTCGACTTTCGGAGAGTTTAACCTTTCGTTCCCCATCTCTTTGGTCGGCAAACGTCAGATGCGTGTCGCTTACGTGAAGAAAAGAAAACGGGTTTTCAGCTCCGATATTCAATTTATGCTCTGTAAACTTCATAAAATCAACCTTAAATCAATATTTTGAATCCGAAAACAAGCCTCTTACCACGGTGCGAAGTACGTTTTCCTTACAGCTTTCATACTCTTTTCCTGATAAAATGAGCTTTTCAACCTTCAGATTTTTAATTTCGGCTTTATCAATTGAATATGGATTCGCTGAAAGAATTACCATATCCGCCGTTTTACCGATTTCAAGGCTTCCGCGTTCTTTTTCATCGAACGTTGTGTAGCAACCGTTATATGTACACATTCTGAGAGCATCTTCGACGGATACCGCTTCGTTTGCGTTCGGATTGTTGACAGCCCTGTCAATCCAGACAACGGGATCGGGGGACGTACACGGCGCATCTGAGCCGAAAGAAACAAGAATTCCTCTCTTTTTGAACGTGTTAATCGGATTGAGCCTCGACAAGCGTTCTTGTCCCATGATGCTTTCAAGATACTCGTCAGGCTCCTGCTTCCAGCCTATAAACGCACTTTGCATCGGAAGCTGGATGTTGTATTCGGCACATATTTTTATTCCCGATTCCGTGGGCAGACAGTCATGGATAATTCCGTGACGGTGATCATTTCTCGGATAATCGTCAAGCGCGGCTTTAAGAGCTGTTGTCGCCTGATCAAAAGCTCTGTCGCCGATCGCGTGCAGTTCAATCTGCAAGCCTTCTCTGTTGGCTTTCTTACAAAAATCAATAACTTTTTCGTCGGAATAATAGAGTACACCGCGGTCGTCGGAATTGCAATACGGCTCATTCATCGCAGCATCCACTGATCCGAAACAGCCGTCAAGAGCACTCTCGAAACAACCTCCTATGCGTGGAAGTTTTCTGCATTTAGCGGATTTTATGTTCATCGGTTGAGGGAAAACTCTTATCTGAAAACCGTTTTTAAGTCCTTTTGCAAAAAGCTTTTCAAAGGTGATGTCGAGATTCATGGGGAATCCGACTCCACTGACTGTATGAATCATGCCTATGCCGTGTTTTGCATAAAAATCGACTGCATTCTGCATATTTCTGACAAGATCTATAATTGATAAGGATGAAGAAATATAATTCGAAAACTGAAAAAACGCTTCCTGATTCATTTCTCCGGTGTCGGGATGGTAACCGCGGAGATTCTGCACTTTTGATTTCATTTTATCAAGAAGCTTTGAATTTACAATGCAGGCGTGTCCGTCGTATTTTACGACCATAATTTCTTTGTCAGGACAAACAGCGTCAAGTTCCGTTCTGCTGATGAGTCTTTTTTCGGATACAGAATAGGGTGATGCGCCGAAAGCAATTATTGTTTTTGCCGTTGATTTTTTAACAAAATCCCTGATCATTTGAGAAATCTCAACATTAGATTCGGCATCCATTACATTGAGTCCCGCAAAAAATGTCGAGAACGATGCAAAATGCTGATGAGTATCGGTAAAGGAGGGGATCAGTGCTTTGTCGTGAAGCTCTATCATTTCTGCATCTTTATACAAATCGGGCAAGCTGTCGCCGACGAAAACAATCTTGCCGTCCTTTTCAACAAGATAACGGACCACGTCGTTGTCTTTGTTCACCGTGAGAATGTTTCCTGAATAACACTTCATTTTATTCACCTCTCATTTTTTACAATTATATCATAATCTCTCTTTCAATTCAATTGATAAAATTTTTTACTTTTTATTTGATTTTCAATAAATACTATGTTAAAATAATTATAAGCAGTTATATACTGTGGTTTATTGTCGAGTTTATTATTGACAGTACCGTTACATATCTGTGTCTTTATATAACAAAAGAAAGGATCAGTATCGAAAGATACGGGTGACTCAATTGAAAAATTCACTCTCGCTCGATACTTTGTGTGCATCTCTTGCGTATGCCATGGGAATTGAAAAGCCTGTAACGTCGCAGCCTCCCGCCGAAGTACTGGTAAATTATGTTGACGAAGCCTTTGGCGGCGAAAA
The DNA here is from genome assembly GCA_045537495.1 of Acutalibacteraceae bacterium. Taxonomy (GTDB): domain Bacteria; phylum Bacillota; class Clostridia; order Oscillospirales; family Acutalibacteraceae; genus UBA1425. The sequence goes on along the minus strand of JAZSPN010000019.1, from coordinate 12,914 downwards.
AGCCGACAGAGTATTCATGTACAATCCCGATGCCATTGCTCAATGGGTTTATGAAAAGTATCCTCAACTCATGACTGAGGCGACGGAAAGAACAGAGCTTCGTATACCGTTCTGCACCGTTATGCCGTCGGTGACTCCCGTTTGCTTCGGAACGATGTATACGGGTGTACAGCCTTCGGTGCACGGAATTCAGTCGTACACAAAACCTGTTATTAAAACCGATTCAATGTTTGATGCTCTCATACGTGCCGGAAAGAAGCCCGTAATCATCGCCGAAGATAATTGCAGTCTTGCCAAGATTTTCTTAGAGCGCGACATGGATTACTTTATCTATGATACCATCGAAGAAGTCAATGCAAAGGCTGCCGAAATCATCTTGAAGGACGAATACGACTTTGTCGTTGTCTACAACGGCAATTACGACTCCGTCATGCACAAGCACGGTCCCGAAAGTATAGAGGCTTTATCCGAGCTTCGGTCGAATGTCGAGGCTTTTGCGATGTTCAGTTCAATGATTAAGGAGCATTGGTCAGGTCACAACACTCTAGTGGGTTTCTCGATGGATCACGGCTGCCACGAGATTGACGGTAATTGCGGTTCTCACGGACTCGACATGGACGAGGACCTCAATATTGTCCACCTGTATAAAGCTTATTCAAGAAAAGAGGTATAACTATGAAAAGGACAATTTCTGTAATTCTTTGTGCCGTTATGGCATTATCGCTTTCGTTTATTGCTTTTTCCGCCACGGAAAACATAAGTCTTGATGACTGGAAAAGTTATTATTCGACCGTTGACAACACATTGATAAGTCTGACTCCCGGCACCGACGAATCGGAGCTGAATTTCAATTGGCATTCCGAACTTACTGCATCAAAACCCGTTGTCAGAATCAGCAAAAATCAGGATATGAGCTCTTACGTCGAGTTTACGGGCAAGACGGGAATTTCCGATGTTCCGGGGCAGCGTGTAAACAGGGTTACCGCTACGGGCATGGAAGAGAATGAAACATATTATTACACTTACAGTAACGGTAACGGTTTCAACGGTCCCTTCGAGTATGTCACACGTTCTTCCGACAGCTTTAAGTTTCTTTATGTGAGCGATCAGCAGCCGAAACACAAAGAATATGATTTAGCCGAAAATTCCTATAAGTGGAACACTGTTCTCGAAAAGGCGTTTAATAATAACGACGATATCAGCTTTATCGTTTCAGCCGGTGATATAACAAACAGCGGTACGGTTGAATCTGAATGGACAGCTACACTTTCGCCGAAGTATCTTAGAAGCTATCCTTTTGCGACTGTTGTCGGAAATCATGACAACAAGGGAACGACGTACAAGTATTATGTCAACAATCCGAATACCTACCTCGGATTATGGCCGAGCATCTCCGGTAACGGATATTGGTTCCGCTACGGTGACGTTTTATTTGTCATGATTAATTCGTGCAAAATCAACACTCACGACACCTATAAGCTGATCGAAAAAGCGGTCGGTGAAAATGAGGATGCTTTGTGGAGAGTTGCGGTTATGCATCACGATGTTTACGGTACCGGAGGTCATGCGACTCAGGAAGAAACCGTAAAAGTCCTCAAGATGTTAACTCCCGCCTTTGATGCGTTTGATTTCGATATCGTTCTGACAGGTCACGATCACATCTACGGCAGATCGTACTTTATGAAGAATTTTGAAATTGCAGAAAATGCCGACTATGCTTCGGGCGTTGTAACCGATCCCGAAGGCATACTTTATATGACCGCTTCTGCTTCATCGGGATTTTCACGTAAGCCTGAAAGCAGCTACAATTATCCGTGGATTGCTTTTGAGTCCGTAACAGGTAATGACAGCTATTCAACCGTGGAGATTACCGCCGACGGAAAACTGATACTTGAAACCGTTGACACGGCAACCGACGAAGTTATTGACAGCTTTACTATAATTAAGACGGATTTCACATTCGATGAATCCGATATCGGCGGCTACTTCAAGGGCATATTGATTCCGTATCTTGTTGAAAAGTATCCGTTTTTATCTGTTTTCTTTAAATAATACCGAAAAGACCTTAAAACTATCAAAATGTTTTAAGGTCTTTAACTTTTATTAAATGAATTTTAAAGCTTTTTTAATGTACATCCTCTTTGATATTTGATATAATTTAATAAAAACAGAAAGGAAAAAATTATGAGAAAGCTTTTAATTAAGTTCATTTCAGTTTTGCTCCTGTTTATGTTTATATTCGGCATTTTCACGTTTGCCGTTATTTCTGCTTCGCAAACATCCGAGAAAAATCCCGTTTACGCAGTGATCGGCGAAAAAGATGAGTTCGGCAACACGGTGCCCGATTACTACACGGACGTTAACGGTAAAGCTTTTGAGCTTAATCAGTCAGAGCTTTCGGTGAACGCCGCTGAGGATCTGCCGAATTCGTATGATTTAAGAAACTTTAAATGCGTAACTCCCGTCAAATATCAGGGAGAGTCGGGAAGCTGTTGGGCGTTTGCGTTTATTTCTTCGGTTGAGGCAAGCTTGTTGAAGCAAGGACACGGAACGCGTTCGTCGAACAATTATTCGGAAGCGCATCTTGCCTGGTTTGCTCAGCGTCAGCGGACACATAATACCGAGGATCCGACATACGGCGACGGAATCGATTACACGTACCCGTATACTACGGGAGGCAACTGGCAAAATGCGGCAATATCCGTTCTTCGCGGAAACGGTCTCGAAAGAGAAGAAAATCTTCCTTGGCGAGATATGACAAGTGAGGAGTTATCAAAAGCTGTCATCGATGAAAATCTGAGATATGTCAGCGAAGCAAAGATTAAAAGCGCTTACAGAATTAACAGTACGGAAAAAGCGAAGAAAGCGATAATTGAAAACGGAAATCTGCTGTTCTCATATTACCACGATAAAAGCTTCTTTAACCCGAATAACAGTTGTTATTATCAAAACGATTTTACTGTGAGTAATCACTCCGTCGCAATCGTCGGCTGGGATGATTCGTATTCGAGGAATAACTTCAATTCATCGTTGAAGCCTCCAAAAGACGGCGCTTGGCTTGTCAAGGGAAGCTGGGGCAGAGATTTCGGTATTGACGGTTACTACTGGATATCGTATTACGACACTTCGATCAGCAATATGGCTACACTCATTGCATCGCCGAAGGATGTCTACGACCATGTATATCAATATGACGGAGCTTTTCCCTTGCAGATGTATGAATATCGGAAATATGCCGTCACTTCAAACATTTTCACTTCATCGAGAAACGAAAAGATTACTCACGTATCTTTTTACAGTGCCAACGATGTAAAACTTGATGCGGAAATCAGAATATACTTTACCGATGTAAACACCATAAACGGTCAGAAATACGGTGAAGTGAAGAATCTGGAGCTTAAACGTATTATCAAAACCGATGCACTTCCCGGGTATCAGACGGTACCTCTTGACGAACCGATATTTATAGAAAAGGAACAGAATTTTCTGGTTACTTTAAAAATAACCGATAATGACGGCGGATATGTATATGCTTCGGTTGAAGGTGACGTCAAATGCGGTGACGGAACACCGATGTTCTCGTCGAAAGAAGGTCAAAGCTTTATTGTGGATGACGGAATATGGCGGGACCTCAGCAACTGTTACGGCAGAAACAACAGAAATGCGACGATAAAAGTGATGACACAGGACCTTTTCAGACCGGAAAAACCGGATATTCCCGATGTTCGGACATTTACTCTAACGTATGACATGAATAACGGGACGAATGAGAGCTTTTGCGTTGAAGGCGATACCGAATATATAATAACCGATATAAAGCCGAATCGGGAGAATTACACGTTTATCGGATGGTCACAGAACAGACAGTCAACCGTCGGTGAATATTTATCGGGCGATATTCTGACAATTGATGAGGATACCGTGTTATATGCCGTATGGAAGAAGGAAGAGATTACCGTTTCATCGATACGGTTTAAAAGTAAACCGTCAAAAACCCTCTACACCTATAAATATGATACAATTATTGATCTCACCGGCACAGAGATTGAGGTGACATACAGTGACGGCTCGAAGAAAACCGTCAAGGATACCGGTGAGTTTACCGCGTCGGGTTTAAACCCGAAAAAACGAGGTGTCCAAAGTATAAGTATTAAATATGACGGACTCTCCTTAACCTGTGAGATTTCCGTCAAATATACCTGGTGGCAGTGGATAATAGTAATTCTTCTTTTCGGTTGGATCTGGTATTAAAAAAGTATTGACAACCACATTCTAATGTGTTAGAATGTGGTTGTTCTAATCCATTAGAATTACGGAGGTAAAATATGTCAACGCCAAAAATTTTTGAGAGTGAGTACAGATTCTGTCTTATTCTGTGGGAAAATGAACCGATAACCTCGCGTGAGCTTTCCGAAATCTGCAAAGAAAAACTCGGCTGGTCAAAAACCACAACGTACACGGTTATAAAACGTTTGTCCGACAGGGGAGTGCTTAAAAACGAAAACACCGTTGTAACATCGTTAGTATCAAAAGAAGACGTGCAAAAATCCGAGATAGACGAGCTGGTCGAAAAGAAATTCGAAGGATCGCTTCCCGCCTTCGTTGCGGCATTCAGCAAAAAGAAAAAATTGAGCGACAAGGATATATCGGAAATTCTGAATATTATTGAAAGGTAGAAGCTTATGGATTTTTCTTTAATTCTTACTTCTCTTGCCGATGCCGCACTCGAAGCTTTGAATGTAAGCACTACGGCTTGCTGGATTTCATTGATTATCATGCTTCTGAGACTATTAATGAAGAAAGCTCCGAGCTACGGCAAAATGCTTCTCTGGGGTATTCTCGGGCTTCGGCTTGCATTTCCTTTTTCTGTTGAGAGCGTATTGAGTCTGATACCCAGTAAAGAAACCTTCAGCCGTGAGATGGTTTACAGCAACAAATTTTCTGTTGATACGGGTATTGAAATTATCGATAACGGTGTAAACAGCGCCTTGGGAGGGGCTTATTATGAGGGCGTAACGGTACCGAGCGGATTAAAGGCAAATGTACTCGGTATTTTTGCGGTCATGTGGGTTATCGGGATTGTTCTGCTGCTTATTTATTACCTTGCAAGTGTTTTGCGGCTCAAAAGAAAGCTTCGTACATCCACACTTATTTCAGAAAATGTATATCAAAGTGAACTTGTCGATTCTCCGTTTGTTTTCGGATTTTTCAGACCGCATATATATCTGCCGTACAATGTTGATGCCGACGATGCCGAATATATAATAATGCACGAAAAAATGCACATCAAAAGATGCGATCATCTTGTAAAGTCGCTGTCATTTATTTTGATAACCTTTTACTGGTTTAACCCGCTGTTATGGATCTGCTACAAAATGTTTTGCCGCGATATCGAAGAAGCCTGTGACGAAAAAGCCGTTAAATCGCTGTCATTGGAACAGAAACGTGAATATTCTAAAACTTTGCTCAAATACGGCAGTCACATTACGGCTTCAAATGTATCACCGGTAGCGTTCGGAGAATTCGATGTAAAAAGCAGGATAAAACGTATCATGAATTACAAAAAACCGTCATTCTGGGTTGTGATTATTTCGGTTTTGGTTTGTGTCGTCACCGCCCTATGTGTTCTGACAGATCCCGTAAGCAAAAATAATGATTACCGTGTCAATGTCGATGAAAAACTCGATGCTGCCATTTCAACCGCAATTATCGAAAACGAGAGGGGCAAATACTACGGCAACGGCTATCCCTGCGAAGCTCACGTGGTGCTTGCCAACGAGGTCGGCAGTCCCGTTCACGGTGACGGGATTGAATTCAATACGTTTGAAGTATTCATTATAGCCAAATACGCTCAATATGCAATCGAAAACGGTACGCTCATAGAGGAGAGCGGTATGGTTTCTCCGCTTGCTCTCGTGTTTGAGATAGATGAAAACGACGATTATGTTCTTCTTGAGTACTGGGAGCCGGGTATGGGCAGTGATTATCATAAAAGTCTTGATAAGCGTTTTCCGAGCGGAGTCGATTTTTCGACTGCCGACTACGATGAGTACCTCAGAACGGCTTGTGAAGAAAAGGCGAGGGGACATTTCGGAATCAGCCCTTCGGGATACGATAAAACTTTTACTTTAAGCGTCGATTATGTGACTTTGAGCAGTGCTTTTCTGCCGAAACTCAGCATAAACGAAGAGGAAAAGGCGTTTGTATTTGTTTATGATTTATTAAGCTCATATCTGCCGACAGGTACATTTGAAATATCGGACGGAAAATTAACAGCGACAACATACGACGGGAAATTCCGCTTCGTTTTCGATGTGATAAATAACAAGGAATTAAGATTTAACGAATCCGAATCCGATACGCTAAAAGTCACCAACAAAGACCTTTCGTACGAGATTGATAACGGCGACAGCTTTTTACTCGGTGTACCTAAGGATGTGAACAGCAAAGAATTTACAACAACGGTTGTGGTGGTAGGGGAGGATATTACAAACAAACCCGATCCCATTCCTCCGTATTCCGATGATTTTTCGGATTATACACTCACAATTTCAAAAAGCGGTGATAAAGGAATACGTCGGTTAACCGACGAAGCATTCAGACAAAACAACGGATATTCGGTATTTACGTATTCGCTTGAAAATGTGTATATTACCGTCGGTGATAATAAAATTGCACTCGGTGACGGCATCAAAAATGGTGTTGTAGGTGTAAGCGGTCTGATAGAAAAATCTGTGCAGGATTCTAAAAACGGAAAAGTAAAGGCCTTGGGATACAAGGACGGCGGCAGTACGCTTTATGTCTACGAAGATTATTCAATAATAAAGCTGAATAAATTGACCGGCACAGATAAAAGCACAGACAAAATAATCAAAGATGTCTTTATAGGACCTGCGGACATGTCACTTAATGACCTGACGGATTTTTATACTGAAATTTATTAAAAGTTAAAGCCGATGAGCGTTTCGTTCATCGGCTTTAAAATTACTGAGCTATTCTGATTGTTGTCGTGGTATCGGGATTTTCGGGTGAGTAGATAAAGGAGAATCCGTATGTTCCGTCTTCGTTGTAGTGAACCGTGTATCCGTCATATCCGTTGACAGAAGCTACGGAAACCTTCACATACTCTTCTCCCGACTTAATGAATACATCGGGACATTCGAGCGATGTAAATCCGTCAATTCTGATTGCTGTGTTATTTCTGCCGCCGTTTACGGTAAATTCCGCAACATTTTCTTCACATCTTAATCTCGGCAAGTATGTGTCTTCAATCACAGATCCTACCTCAGCGGTAACCGTTGCAGGTTTTATAACGCTGTCTTCCCGTACATTCAGTACCGAGTCAATTTTTTCCTCATTACCGATACCCCAGGGGAGAAGAATAATGTCGAGAGTGATCTTATCTCCTGCGCTGAACTCGATGTTTTTGGCATCGAGAGTGAGAGAAGCGACGGATTCATTAAAAGTGGAAGAATCTCTGACAGCTAACGGTATATTTTTTTCAGTGCCGTCAATTATTATTTCGGAATCCTTAACAATAAGCGCAAAGTTGCAAGCAAATCTCTTTTCAATCTGATCTTCGGCATCGGCAGAAACATCGTAAAGCGTATAGTACGGTGCATCACTTCCGAGAGTGTAATACTTGTCGCCGATTGTTTTTTCGACATCTGCTGTCGCGTGTTCGTTATTCGAGTCGAGATAACCCAGTCGGTCGAATTTTGCATATCTTCCGTTGAAATAAAAGAGGTCGAAATCTCTCTTGAAATTCTTAAAGGAGATGTCTTTTGTAAACGTTATGTCAACGGTGAAGTATGTTCTGTTTTCGTCGGTCTGAGGGAATTCGACGTGACGAAGACTGTAAACGTATGATCCGCAATCGGAGATATAATCCGTAGTGTAATCTGAATACGCAAGACCGGAAGAATCGATTCTTGTCGAAAGATACTCGGCGTAATTCTGTTCTGTTTCGATGAATCCGAGTGCCTTATTGTTGTAGGTTGCGAACTTTAATATACCTACCGAATTGTACTGAGGCTGTTCACTCCAAACGATACCGCTTCTCGTTCGGAAGTCGGGGAGCGTCCAACCATCTCTGTCACCCACAAAGTACTGAGCGAAACAGTTGGTTTCGGTGCATCCTGTTGACAGATGATAATATGCTGTGTGGAATTCGATTGAAGAAAGCTGTTTAAGCGGTGCGTGTCCCCAGTTCTGGAAAAGGTGAAGAGCGGTAAATTTCGATGTTTTATTCTTTTTGAGTGAAATCGGGAAGAAGCCGTCACCGTACTGGTAATCTTTGGCGCTGTAAAAACTTTCTCCGCCGTCACCCTGGAAATTCTTGCAGACCTGGACATCGAGAGGTGAAAGGGTGCCGTTCGAATCGAGAAGTCTTGATGCCTCGAGTATTCCGTAATGACCGAAAGTGCGAATGTAGATGTTTCTGTCGGTGTCATCACAAGTAATTGTTATCGGAGCGCTGTACTGGCGGTCAGCATGCTGATGCGCTTCCGCAAAACTGCCCGTTCCGTACATATTAATTGTATAAGTGCCACGAAGTGCATCGTAACCCGCATAAGAAGCGTTACAATTCGATGCTTCGACTTTGATATCGGTGAGGGGATTTCTTTCGATGTAAGCTTCCTTATCAATTCCGTCAAATGAGTGAGTGCTGTCAGTGTAGATCCTGAAGCCGAAGGTAAGCTTGTTAAGAGTATAATCTCCTGTTTCGTCATATTTATTAATGCCGGAGCCTTCGATGTAAGATGCTTTTTGAGTTACTGTATAGTACCCGTCAACAACATTTACGTTCAGAGCCGAGGTTGAACCGTCGGAGGGGACGATAAATCCTACGACACCGACATCTTTGATATCAAAAGCTACGTACTCGACATTACTTTCCTGATAGTCGTCAAAATTATCACTGATGCCGACAGAATCCTTTATCTGTACAGAGGAAACAGAGCTTACGGGGATTTTGATTTCGCTGCCGAATTCTTTGAGATCAGCAGTCGCTTCGCAGGCTAAAAGCGAAAGCTGGCTGTAGAGGCGGTCGCCGTAAACATGATAGGTTTTGTCAACTTTAAAATCATCGCCTTTAAAGTCGAAATCTCGAACATTGCACTCATAATAGTAGGTGCCGAGTCGGATTACATTCACTCTGCCTTCGCTTGACGAAATGCTTGAGTAAAACTTCTCGCCGTCACTATTAATGTAATAAGAGTTGAAGCTGTCAGCAATATATACATTTCCTTCGGTGTCCGTAAGTGTGGCAGAATTATTCTTCCTGAGAGAATGAACGAGATTAATTTGCTGATTTTCCATAATAAATTCAGTTCTTAACGGTGAAGAGTAATATCCGTTTGCGGAATTTGCAACATCGGCACCGAATTTCGCGGAGTCGGAAAGATTACTGTCGCCGTCAATATCATTTATTATATCATAACTGATTTTTGATTTCTCAGGATTCACAAAATCACCACCCGAATTGACACTGAAAAAAATACAGTTAAAAATCGAAATGATTATTGCAATTATTCTTTTGAAAATGTTCATAAAAACTCCTCCTTTCTGTAATTTTACAGCATAACAATTTAAGAGTCAATAGACGTTGACATAAAAAATCAATTTGATTATAATTAAATAAAAACGCGGAGGGAAGATTATGAAATATCTTTTGCCGGAAAAAGATAATTTTTATAAAGCGAATCTTCATTGTCATTCAACTGTTTCTGATGGAAGATGCACACCGGAAGAGTTAAAAGAAGCGTACATGAAAAACGGATATTCTATAATCGCATTCACTGACCATAATGTAATGATATCTCATCATGATCTGTCGGATGATTCTTTTCTTGCCTTGACGGGGTACGAGATTGATCTTTGCGAGGATTATTCTGTTGTAGGTTTTCCGAGCGTTAAAGCCTGCCATTTGTGTCTGATTTCACTGGACAAGGATAAAAAAGAACAAGTTTGCTGGCACAGAAGCCAATATCTTCAAAGTAATTCCGTAAAATACAAGGACAACGTGTCTTTTAATGAATCGGAACCTGATTTCGTCAGAGTTTATAATCATCAATGTGTCAATGAGATAATTCGACGAGCGCGTGATGAGAATTTCTTTGTTACATATAATCATCCGAAATGGTCTATGGAATCTTATGACGATTATATAAAGTACGAGAATATGAACGCCATGGAGATTTACAACAATATGAGCTTCGTCGAGGGCAGAAACGAATATAACCCCGAAGTTTATGATGATATGCTGAGAAACGGTAAGCGTTTATTTTGCATTGCAACAGACGATACACATTCTTTTCACCCGTTTGATTCGCCCTACAATGATTCTTTTGGCGGATTCACGATGATAAAAGCGAAAGATTTAAGTTATAACGCTGTTGCAGATGCGTTAAAAAAAGGTAATTTTTACGCTTCGCAAGGACCGTACATCTTTGAATTGACCTACGATAACGGAAAAGTCAGAGTAAAGTGTTCGGATGTTGAAACTGTTTCGTATACAACGGGGATCAGAAGTGTACAAACTGTAAGAGCGGACAAAAATAAAAGCGTTTCCGAAGCCGTATTTACCGTAGATAAAAATGACAAATATTTTCGTATTACGTTAACGGATAAATTCGGGAAACACGCAAATACAAATGCATATTTTGTTGATGAATTGAAAATCGGAGGCTGACAAAAGTCAGCCTCCGAAAATTTTTGCTATTATTCAGCGGGTGCGTAGAGATCCTTGAGCTTGAGAAGGTGAGCATATCTGTCGAGAGAAGCCTGCTCTGCCTTTGCGAACAATTCTTCGGCTCTTTCGGGGAAGGAGCGAGTAAGTGAAGAATAACGGGCTTCGTTAAGGATGAACTCACGGTAACCGGGAGCGGGTTCCTTGCTGTCGATTGAGAAGGGATTCTTGCCTTCTGCCTTGAGAGCGGGATTGTAACGGAACATATTCCAGTAACCGCAGTCAACAGCCTTCTTCATTTCCTTCTGACAGTTAACCATACCGCCCTTGATGGAGTGCATCTCACAAGGAGCGTATGCGATAACGATTGAAGGTCCGTTGTAAGCTTCTGCTTCTGCAAGAGCCTTGATAGTCTGGTTCATGTCAGCGCCCATAGCGATCTGAGCAACATAGACGTAGCCGTAGCTCATTGCGATTTCGGCGAGGCTCTTCTTGGCAATTGCCTTACCTGCAGCGGCAAACTGTGCTACCTGGCCGATCTGAGAAGCCTTGGATGCCTGTCCGCCTGTGTTGGAGTAAACTTCGGTATCGAATACCATGATGTTTACATCTTCACCGGAGGCAAGAACGTGGTCAACACCGCCGAAGCCGATGTCGTATGCCCAGCCGTCGCCGCCGAAGATCCATACGGACTTCTTGGCAAGATATTCCTTGTTGGCAATGATGGACTTGCAGACGTCACAGTCAGCGCCTTCGATTGCAGCAACGAGTTCTTTTGCAGCGATGCCGTTAGCTTCACCGTCGTTAAGAGTGTTGAGATATTTCTCGGCAGCAGCCTTTGCTTCGTCGGAAGCCTGTTCAGCAGCAGCAATACCGCGTACCTTTTCGATGAGGCTGTTGCGGATTGCGTTCTGACCGAGGTACATACCGAAGCCGTGCTCTGCGTTGTCTTCAAAGAGGGAGTTAGCCCATGCGGGACCGTGGCCGTCTTTGTTGACTGTGTAGGGAGATGTTGCAGCGGGGCCACCCCAGATAGAGGAACAGCCTGTTGCATTTGAAATGTACATTCTGTCGCCAAAGAGCTGAGTGATAAGGCGGGCATAAGCTGTTTCTGCACAGCCTGCACATGAGCCTGAGAACTCAAGGAGGGGAGTCTTGTACTGACTGCCCATAACTGTATTATTAGCAAGATCGTCCTTAACGGATACGTTTGCTACCATGTAATCAAATTCGGCCTGTTTGCTTTCCTGAGATTCACGGGAAACCATCTTGAGGGAGTTCGTCTTACATACGCCGACACAGACTCCGCATCCCATACAATCCATGGGAGAAACTGCAAGATAGTACTTGTAAACATCTTTGCCCTTTGCTTTCTTGTCAGCAAGAACAGTTCCCTCGGGAACAGCTGCTGCCTCGTCGGCATTGAGAGCGAACGGACGGATAGTTGCATGAGGACATACGTAGGAACACTGGTTACACTGAGCACAAGTTGCTGCATCCCACTCGGGAACGAGAACTGCAACGCCTCTCTTTTCGTAAGCGGAAGCGCCCTGTTCGAATGTACCGTCTGCGTGATCCATAAATACTGAAACGGGGAGAGAGTCACCATTCATAAGGCCTACGGGCTTCATGATGTTGTCAACCATCTTGACAAGCTTTGCGGGGCCGTTTTCTGTTGCTTCTTCTGCAGAATCAACTGCATCTGCCCAGTCAGCGGGAACATCAATCTTTACGAATGCGGAAACACCTGCATCGATTGCCTTGTGGTTCATGTCAACAATATCCTGGCCCTTCTTGAGGTAGGACTTTGTTGCGGCATCCTTCATGTACTGAACAGCTTCTTCAATGGGCATGACATTTGCAAGTGCAAAGAAAGCAGCCTGAAGAATTGTATTTGTACGCTTGCCCATACCGATCTGAGCGGCAAGGTCAATAGCGTTAACCGTGTAAAGCTGGATATTGTTCTTTGCGATATATCTCTTAGCTTCGGCAGGCATATGTTCGGAAAGCTCCTCGGCTGTCCACTGGCAGTTAATAAGATATACACCGCCGGGCTTTACGTCGTTGACCATCTTGTAGCCCTTGGAAACATAAGAGGGGTTATGGCAAGCAACAAAGTCTGCCTTGTTGATGTAGTAGGGGCTCTTGATAGCACTGTCGCCAAAACGAAGGTGGGAAATTGTGATACCGCCCGTCTTCTTGGAGTCGTACTGGAAATAAGCCT
>JAZSPN010000126.1:0-5250 GCA_045537495.1 Acutalibacteraceae bacterium | reverse complement strand
GATAAAGTACGATTTCGTTTGCTTGCGGAGTTTCCAATATATCATATGCTTTCCGTTCATCGTTCCACGTAATATTTGGGATACGCAATTTGTTCGTGTTTTCGTTGATAATTATAGGATAAAACTGCTTTGGACGATCCTTTCTGTCGGAGTCTGTTCCATTTTTTCGGAAGTTTTCCCATTCAAATAATCCACTATCGTCTTTTTCTGCATATCTCGCCATTTGTTCTTGACTATGTTCCATTCTGCCAAGTGTTGATAACGGTGAACTTGAATAGAAAAGTGCATACTCATGATTAACGGATAATCCTCGAACTGTTGAGCGACCGGACGGGTTGTTTCTAATGACAACCGTTCCTAAAAAATTCTCATGTCCGTAGATTTCATCGAGCAAGAGCTTCAATGTAGCGACTTCATAATCATCAATAGTAACAACAATTATGCCTGTTTGACAGAGTAATCTTTTTGATATAATCAGTCTGTTTTTTAGCCATGAAAGCCATTTACTATGACGAAAGGAGTCATTATCATCAACAAACTCATTATTGTATCGCCAATCTCTCGCACCCGTGTTGTATGGCGGATCAATGTAAATGACATTTATTTTGCCCTTGTGTGTCTTTTCAAGCAACTGCAATGAAGCAAGATTATCGCCCTCGATGAGAAAGTTCATCTGTCCGCCGTTGTCGATGAAAAGCTCTTTATCCTCCGAGAGAACGGGGGTGTGAGTGTCCAGCACCTCGTCGATTTCCTCACGGTGTTCTTCGAAAACAAGACCGTACTTCTTGCCGCCCACATCGTTTTCAAGCTCGGAAAGGTACGAAAGGAGATTTCCCGTGTTTTCATCCTGAGGCGCCGACGAAATAAAGGTGCGTATTTCTTTTATTTTTGCAAGCAGATCTTCACGCTTCTGCTTCGATATGTTGCCCGTTTTTCCGTTTTTTACGGTGTCCTTGGCTTCGCTTTCCTCAACGGTGCCTGTCATCATTGTGACGGATTCGGATTCTTTCATGCGAATACCTCCCTTAAAGAAACTTATACAAATACAGAATAACATAATCTGTAAAATTTTACAATGTTGTATGTAAAAATCTTAAAATAAAATCACAAAGCGACAGACGGACATATACTGTTACGGGACAGCGTGTAGGTGCGAGGTCCGAAAAATGGATAAAGGAGTGTAAGGGTTGAACGAAATGTCAAGAAATTACAACCAGCGCTACGGAAACACCGTTCGCGAAAGACCTTCGGTGCAGATGACACAGAGAATATCGGCACTTCCGTTTGATGCGGCAGTCGCCATGGCATATGTACCCGTGCAGACGGATACGTCGATGTACGACGAAATGAAGGCTCTTTCGGAAGGAACTCTGTTCCCCGTGCTCAATAAACCTTTTGCAGGTGCGGGTGATTGCAGATGAACAACAAATGTGCGATGATGAAAAAGCTTGCCGCGGCAAAATTTGCACTGTGGGAGATACATCTGTATCTCGATACACATCCCGAGGATATAACCATGATTGCCGCATATAAAAAATATGAGGCGAAATATGCCGTAATCCTCAACGAGTACGAGGAGAAGTACGGCTCAATAAGTATTCACGATGCCCACGGAGTGGAATGGCTCAAAGATCCGTGGCCGTGGGATTCGAAGGTGTGTGATTAATTATGTTCAGTTACGAAAAAATGTTGCAGTACCCCGTAAATATCAAAAATCCCAACCCGAAATATGCCCGGATTATAATATCGCAATACGGTGGACCTGACGGCGAACTCGGGGCATCGCTGAGGTATCTGAGTCAGCGCTTCTCGATGCCGTACCCCGAACTCAAAGGACTTCTGACGGATATCGGTGTGGAAGAACTCGGACATCTCGAAATGATAGGTGCGATTGTTTATCAGCTTACGAGAAACCTTTCTTACGACGAGATAAAGAAGAGCGGTTTCGATGCGTACTTTGTCGATCATACGACGGGTGTATACCCGACGGCGGCAAGCGGATTCCCGTATACGGCGGCATCGATGCAGTCGAAGGGTGATCTCATTGCGGATCTTACGGAAGACCTTGCGGCAGAACAGAAAGCAAGAGTTACCTATGACAATATCCTCCGTCTTGTCGATGATCCCGATGTAAGAGAGCCCATAAAATTCCTTCGCGAAAGAGAAGTTGTCCACTTCCAGCGCTTCGGTGAAGGCTTACGTCTTGCAACGGACCGACTCGACAGCAAAAACTTCTACATCTGCAACCCGTCATTCGATGACAACTGCGGATGCAAATGCAACAAATAATCAACGGTTAAACTTACGAAAACCGCTTCACCGTGCAAAATGCCGTGAAGCGGTTTTCATTGTAATGCTTTTAAATATTGTCTTTGCCGTTTGGAATTTACTTGTTACATTCATACGTGGCATAAGCTAAAATTCTGTTGTTGACAAAGTCTACACCGTACAGAATAACGTTATCGCCGTACACTTCGACAAGATATCCTTCGCTCATTGAGGGATCCGTACCGCTCCAGAGTATCTGATAATCACCCGTGACTCTGGGGGAAGATACTGAAGAAACGTGAACGAAAGTTGCTCCGTTTTCGCCGTTTTTGGAAATATTGAGATCGGGATTAAGAGATTGCATATGATATGCCCAGTGTGAATGACCGTTGAAGAACATGACGTTGTCATATTCTCTCAGAAGCTCTCGGAGTCTTACTTCGTCGCTTGCTCTCGGAGTGTAGAAAAGAGGATATGCCCAACCGAGGCTGTTCTGAAGGTTTCCGGTGCTCATGAGAGGGTTGCCGTCTGCACGATTGAGGAAGGTGTGGAAGAACAGATAGACGGTTTTGTCTTTGCAGGCTTCAAGCTGTGTTTCGAGCCAATCGAGCTGGTCGTCCTGCAAAAGAGCGTTCCGCAAAAGTCCGTAATTGTTTGAAGTCTGATTGAGGAAAATGAAAATATCGCCCGAAGCGGATTCTTCGTAGACGAAGTCGAGTCCGTTATCGGATACGTTCACAACGCCCTTTGCTTTTTCCTCACCGTAAACGCCCGTGTTCATGAATTCGAGCCAGTTTTCCTTCTTGTATTTTGCGTGAAGGTCATGGTTGCCCGTTGTGGTATAAACGGGAAAGTCGTAGTCGGAAGCGATGGTATTAAAAGCCTCAAAAGCTTCTCTTTCGCCGTCGGTGGAAATGTCGCCGGGCATGGCAACGAGGGAAACGCCTGCTGTTTCAAAAAAGGTCAGGGAACGTGCAAACGATGTCTGAGCAACGTCGTTTCCGTTTTCGAAATCGTAGCGGTTGAAATGAAGATCGCTTATCGAGCCGAATGAATACACTTTTTCTCCTCGTTCGGGGATTTTTTCGGCAGGGATTTTGATGGTTTCGAGTGTTTCACCGTCGAGAGTTACCAGGATGTTTTCGGCTCCGTTCGGAATTGCGGTATAATCGGGAAGGTCGATGCTTCCCTTGCCGAAATATGTTGTGACCGTTGCGAATTCACTGTATTCGACTTCCGTTTCCGAGAAAGAAACAGTCAGCCTGTCTGAATTTTTGTCGCCCCAGAAAAGTTTATACTCACCGTCGGATGTTGCGTTTACCGTTATAACGGCATCTGCTGATCCTGCTTTTTCGTTGAGATACACGACGGAGGTTTCGGTTGCTTTTTCGTCGGAAAATCCGGGTATTCCCAGCGAGATGTTGAAAACACTCGTTATGAACGAAAGAATGGCAGCCGTGATTCTGATTATTGCCAAACGCATATTTTCTGACTCCTTTATCTGTATTTGATTTCAGTATATCAACAACATTTTCTTTTGTCAATTATATGAAAAACTTCGACGGAGGAATGTTTGCGTTAAACAAAAGATTTACAATTCAAAGAAATGATGTTAATATACAATGAAAGGAGAAAGAGTATGGAAGTAAGATATATTAAACCCGAAGAGGCGGCTGATTTTCAGAAGGTTTCTGCCGCATCGTTTATATGGAAATTTAACGCGGAAGAGGACAGCACGGTTAAAGTGCCCGTAATTGCGGCGTTTAATGACGGAAAGCTCATTGCAGGTGCCGAGGTCTGCGATTTCAAGATGAATTATTGCGGGAAGTTTCTTAACGCAATCGTTGCAGAGGGTATTTGCAGTAAACCTGAATGCAGAAGGACGGGTGCGGTAAGAGAGATTTTTAATAAAATCGGTGAAATTGCGGTTGAAAACGACTGGACTTTCGGCTTTTTGCGTCCGTTTTCTATTTTCTGTTATGAAAAATTCGGCTATGCCAACCTCAACCGTTTGGTTTCGATAAAAGTGCCGTTTGAAAAGCTCTGTCATATTCCGAGAAACACGGATGTTATTCTTTATACGGGGGAGCAGTTCGAGGAGCTGAGCGCACTTCATGAAAAATGCGCCCGCGGAGAAAATCTTATGACTTTGCGGGACGACAGGCGACATTTCTGTGACAATCCGCTTGAAAGAGCGGATTACACCTATTTCAGACGAGATACAGACGGAATTGCAGACGGATATGTGCGTTTTACCGTCGACAGGCCCAATGACCTTGTTGCCGAAGAATTGTTTGCTCTTTCGCCGGAGGCACTTTACGGGATTATCGGATTTTTGAGGAATTACGACGGAATAGCAAAGAATCTTATTGTCAAAAAGCAGTATCAAGGCTCAGGTTTTGCCTGCGTGGCGGACAGAATTGACGATGTTACATATGAATATGACGGCGGAATAGCGGGCAGAATTTATAACCTTAAAACGTTGCTTGAAAGCAATGAGTATCCCGAAGAATACGGCAGATTCAGTATTATGAGTATCGATGACCTTGAGCAGAATAGGGGCATTTTTGATGTTGAATATCGGGGAGGAAAAGCTGTTGTAACACGTAGAAATGACGGCGATTACGATATTTCCCTTACCGCTGTTGCGGCCGCAAGGCTTATGCTTGCGGGTGAGGGGCACAACGAAAAAACTGCCGTCTATATTAACGGCGTTGAAATCAAGCGCGACGCATCCGATTTCTTCAGAGCCTTTCCTCACCGGCCTACACGCTTTGTGTGAAGTGCCCGGTCGGTATAGGAGATGAAACAAAAGCTCAATACCTGAAAACCGTCATTCGGTGTTCTCCCGTTAGCCCGTACAAATTTCTGCAAAAAATGGGGATAGAAAAAAGATGAAGAACGGACAAAAATTTTTACATTTATAATTTTGCGTAATTTTATGGGGCTCTACAGGCTTTCGATCTGCAGAACCCCTCCTCT
>JAZSPN010000021.1:0-86633 GCA_045537495.1 Acutalibacteraceae bacterium | reverse complement strand
TTGGAGCTGGATCAGAGCGTGCGCGAGATCGCAGTCTACGCCCGCGTTTCGCCGGAAAACAAGATCCGCATCGTCCGCGCTTGGCAGAAAAAAGGCGAAGTCATTTCGATGACGGGCGACGGCGTCAACGATGCTCCGTCCATCAAGAGTGCCGATATCGGCGTAGGCATGGGTATCACCGGTACCGACGTTACAAAGAGCGTTGCCGACATGGTACTTGCCGACGACAACTTCGCCACCATCGTTTCCGCGGTTGAAGAAGGTCGCAGAATTTACGATAATATCCGTAAGGCGATTCAGTTCCTTCTTTCTTCCAACCTCGCAGAAGTCCTTTCCATCTTCTTTGCAACAATGGTCGGCTTCACGATTCTCAAGCCCGTTCACCTTCTCTGGATCAACCTCGTTACCGACTGTTTCCCCGCACTCGCTCTCGGTATGGAAGAAGCCGAAAGCGACATCATGCGCCGTCAGCCCCGTAATGCGAAAGACGGTATCTTTGCAGGCGGTATGGGCTTCGACGTTGCTTTCCAGGGCATCATCGTAACTGTTCTCACCGTTCTCGCCTACTTCATCGGTCATTACATGGAAGCAGGTGTCTGGGTATTTGAAGACAGCAGCGACGGTATGACAATGGCATTCCTTACGCTCTCCATGGTCGAGATTTTCCACTCGTTCAATATGCGTTCAAGAAGAAAGTCCGTATTTACCATAAAGAATCAGAATAAGTTCCTCTGGGGTGCAATGCTCCTTTCGCTTATTCTCACAACCTCGGTCATCTACGTCCCCTTCCTTCGTGATGCCTTCGGCTTTGAACACATCAGCATTCAGGAATATCTCGTGGCAATGGCACTTGCAATTTCCATCATCCCGATTATGGAAATCGTCAAGGCGATTCAGAGAGCCTTAAAGAAATAATCAACACGCAGAACACGGGGCTGTCCCTGACGGACAGCCCCGTTTGACTGTCGATAAAGTCGTCACAACGTGCATAAACTCTATGTACAGTGAAGCACATGTTTCTTTCAATGAATCGCCATACGTTTTATTCTTTTAATTTTTAAAATTAACATTTATACGCACTTGCCCCTTTTTTCGCCTCTCGCCGTACCTTTGTACTGCTTCGGGCGAAAGAAAGGGGCATCCGACTTCCTTTCTCGAAGTCACACCGTGTTCGAAAAACTTACGTTTTTCGACACGCTGACGGGGCTGTCCCTGACGGACAGCCCCGTGTTAATTTGAGTATCAAAAAGCCCTGCAACCGTTTGGTTGCAGGGCCTTCTCTTCAATTAGAAAATCTTCTCAAGAAAATCTCTGATTTTTGCAACGATTGCTGCTGCCTTGTTTTCGCCAAGGAATGAAAGTAAATCTGCTACGAAGCTAAGGATCGTTTCCATTATTTTTACCTCCTGTTTTAATCAAATCAACATCTCTGTCGCGGTACCGCAAGCCGCAAAACTTAAATGCGGTATCCTTTCGACATTGATATTATACCAAAAAATATCAGCGATGTAAATAGGAAATTTTTAAGATTTTTTTAAACTTATTTTAAAATATCAATATTTTTCCATTTCATCGACACCGAGAACAAATACCGTTGCACCGCCGACGGTAACTTCATGTTCAAGTCCGTTGGGGCTGAGACCTCTGCCGAAGCTTGCGTTGGTGGGATTTACGCACTTTCTCGTCTGGGAGAATTTCCTGATAATTTCCTTGATCTTCGGAACATCTTCATCCTCTGCACCGATAAGCAATGTTGTATTGCCTACCATAAGATATCCGCCTGTCGTCGAAAGCTTCGTTACGATAAAGCCCTCATTTGTAACCTCTGATGCGACAAGTGCGCTGTCATCGTTGTTAACAATAGCAAGTACAAGTTTCATTTTCTTTTCCTCCGTAATATTAAAGATCGGGCATTATCATTCTGAACGAACGCTTATCAAGCTCATAAACATTCGGAATCTCATAACGGTTGTCGTTACCGTCCTTAATAAGCACGCGTCCGTCATAGAGCAATTTAAGTGATGCTATATGGTTTATGATTTCAAATGAAACCTCACCGTTGTCGGTTTCCCACGTCCATATCCATATCTGGAATTTTTCCGTTCTTCTGATAAACCTTTTAAGCTTCGGAATGAGGTAATGCTCGTTAAGGCACGATTCAATCGCCTCTTTCGATTCCGGTAAAAGACTGTCTATATTTCGGATTATCGCCTTTTCGTTTCCGTCAAGGTCAAGAAGCGTTATATATCTTGTAATACCGCTTGTCGGGAAAAGCCTTTTCGGTTCAAGCATCTCAAACTTTTCTCCGTCGTAGAACTCGACATCGACGAAAAGCTTGTCATTAACGGTAATCTTTGCTTCCTGCCCTTCAATATACCTTCGCGACATTCAGACCACCTCTGTATTATATCATCAAATTTATTATATTTCAACTTCCAGACGTTCTTCTTCCTTGATCTTTCTTGCCTGATCGGACATTGACTGGATCTGGATAAGCTTATAATATTTACCCTTCATCTCGAGAAGCTCCTCGGGAGTGCCGAATTCAATAATCTTACCCTTGTCAACCACGATGATCTTGTTCGCCTTGCGAAGCGTTGACAATCTGTGTGCGATCATGAGAGTCGTTCTGCCTCTGATAAGACGTTCGATAGACTCCTGAATAAGATGTTCCGTTTCCGAGTCGACAGCCGCCGTTGCTTCGTCGAAAATGAGGATGCTGGGATTTTTAAGAACGGCTCTCGCGATGGAAAGTCTTTGCTTTTCACCGCCCGAAAGACCTACACCGCGTTCACCAAGCATTGTGTCGTAGGCATCGGGAAGACGTGAAATAAATCCGTGAGCATTCGCGACATCCGCCGCGTTGATGATCTGCTCGACGTGAGCATCGGGATTGCAGTATGCAATATTGTTGAATATCGTATCTCTGAACATCAACGGCTCCTGCTGTACATAGCCGATCCTGCCTCTGTAATATTCAAGGTCGATATCTTTTATATTGACACCGTCGATAAGTATTTCGCCCTCGTAATCGTCGTAATAGCGCATCAGCAGGTTGATAAGTGTCGATTTACCTGCACCCGTCGTACCGACGATACCGACGATATCTCCCGGCTCAATAACAAGATTGACATCGGAAAGAGTCTTCTTTGAACGGTCAAACGAGAAATTGACGTTTTTGAATTCAATCTTACCTTCTATTCTCTTGAGCTTGTTGCCCTTGCCGAAATCGTTTTCGGGTTCGGCATTGAGTATATCGAGAATCTTTTCTGCCGATGCCAGAGCATTCTGATATGTATCGTTGAGTGTTGCAAAGAAGTTTACGGGTGTATAGAACATGTTGGCATACGAAATGAACGATACAAGCATACCGAGAGATACACCGTGTCCGCCTTCGATTACCCAGCCGCCGCCGACGTACCATATAATTACGGAGCCGCATATTACAAAGAAGGTGATAACATGGGGCATTACCGATGCGGGTACCGCCGCCGCCTTGGACTCCTTCATCCAGTCATTGCAATACTGCTCATACTTGTTTATTGCGCGTTTTTCGCTTGTAAACGCCTTGATAACTCTGATGCCGGGGATGGAGTCGGTAAGAATTGTATAAAGAGATGATCCTCTTCTCCACAAGCGTTTATACTTCGGAGCAATTTTCTTGCCGTAGAATTTACCCGTAAGCGTAACTATCGGAACGGGAATGAGCGAAAGAATTGCCAGCTTCCAGTTCATTGCAAACATGATGACAATAACACCGACCAGCGTGAATGCCTGAACAACCGCTTCCTGAGTGATACGAAGCATGAATGCCTGCAATACTGCCGTGTCACCGTTGATTCGGTTGATTACCGATCCCGTTGACGTTTTGTCATAAAAGCTCATGGGCAGATACTGTGCCTTACGGTATACGTCCTTTTTAAGGTCGGTAACTATACGGTCACCCGTGATTCGGAGATAGTACGTTCTGAACGTACCGACCGTATAATGGAAAATATATACTCCGAGGAGGAACAGAATCGTATATATGAGTGCCGTGCTGTTTCTGTTCGGAATGACATCGTCAACCATCGTCTTGGTAATGTACGGAGGAACAAGCGACATAACCGTACAGATTACAGACAGCACAAGACAGACACCGAGCATGGGAAGATGCGGTTTTATATAAACCGCGAACTTGCTGAACAGCTTGGATTTGCCCTGACAGTTGATACACTCGGCATCGGGAGAAGGAAGCTTTCTTCCGCACTTTTTACAAAAGCTTCTCATCTTCTGGTAAGATGCACGGACGACCTCTACCGTTTCCTCTACGTCTTCGCCCTCGTTGATTCTGTTGATGTAGAGCGCCGCGGCATCGGAAATATCGGTCGCCGCATACGTGAAACGGAGAAGAGTCACTTTCTCGCCGTTTTTAAGCGTAACGCGGAATACGGCGTTACCGTACATTCTTTTTACCTTCGCCTCTTCGATGTCGGCAATTTTCACGGTAAGTCTGCCGTTCTCGTGATGCTTGTCGAATGCCGTCAGCTCATCTCGGAATACAAAAAGCGCCGAACTACCGTATCTTGAGCGAAGATCAAGATCTCCGACCACAACAAACAACGGTAATTCGTCGCCCGGATAAAGCTTTTCTGCATCGTTAAGTATGTTTTGCGGAATAGGTGCATTTGCCAGTATTTTTTCTGTTTTCATGATATCCACCTCAGTTCAAAAACGCATCTTTGGTGTTAATTCACGACCATTATATAAACCGTGCCGTCAAAAGTCAATAGTTTTTTACAATTTTTTCAACTTCTTTTTTCGGTTGTATCCTCACTGACTTTTGCCGCATTTTTCAATGCCTTTTTCACGGCGTTTTTTCTCATAAAAACACTTCGGAAGCCTCTCACGATCCATGCGAAAGGCAGCAAAAAAGGAAATCTTTCAAGATAGGCGTATTCCTCCTTCATAACCGACACGGGCGGTAAAATAAGGTGTATTATGTACCTGATTTTCTTTTGTCTGAAGCTTTTCCCCTTCATGGAATCAAGCTCGGTCGCCGCCGTGTTGAGTGAATTGCTTTCTTCCGTTCCGAACACTCCGCAGTTAAGGAATTTATGCCCCAGACGTTCTGTTTCTTCCGTCATTTCTCCGTTTTCAAACCATGCTTCGCAAAGCTTGCGAACCTTGCGGTCGAACTCGTATATTCCGCTCTTTTGAAGCTTATCGCGGATGTAGCTTTCGTTAAGCTTATCTTTGTTTTCTCGGAGAAAAACATAAACGTCGCACACGGAGCGGATTCCCGTTCCCGATCCGAAAAAGTGTTTGCGAAGATGTGCCGACATATATATATAGTAATCTTCAAGCGACATGGAGTAGGTGTGCTTCTTGTTTTTGTTCAATAACGCTCTGTCCCATGTTTTTTCGAAATGATCTGTTTTGTCCTGAATCAGTGCCTTGTGCATCTCGATGTTAAGTATCGGCTTTTTCATGTAGACGTCGGGATTTTTTCCGAATTCAACGGCTTCATATCCCATACTCTCAAGAACACTCCTGACTTCATCGGCCATTTCTTCCTTAAAAAGTATATCGATGTCGCACATATAACGCATGGCGGGCATGGGATACATATCCTTTATAATCCAACCCTTCAAGGGCATACAGTCTATTTCGCGGTTTTCAAAAGCGGACAGGATCTTTCTGCCCTCGGAATGACGTATCATCTCGAAGGCTATCTCTCTTTTATATTCATTTTCGAATTTGTCCGTTACTTCAACGGGCACCTTTTCCGCCTTCGACAGACCGATATATGCCATTGCCTCGACTTTATGAAGCACAGACAAATCGTACAGATAATCCCAGTCGATATCCCCGTCGGGAATTGCCGGGACGCTGTCTGTAAGTGATGCTGACAGAAGCTTTATAAGATACTGAGCCTCTCTCTTTTTAAATTCCATTAAAACCACTCCGAAAGCAAATGCTATCTGCTGATATGTACGTCAAGCTGAGGATACGGTATTTCGATACCGTTTTCGTCAAACGCTTTTTTGACATTTTCGTTAAGTCTGTATTTGACTGCCCAATAGTCTTCCGTATTGCAATAAACCCTGCAGATAAAATTAACGGAGCTCTGATCATGCTTGTCGAGAAGAACTTCGGGTGCGGGATCCTTGAAAATCTGTTCGTCTTTTCCGACGGTGTCAAGGATAACTCTTTTTACCTCGTCAATATCACTTTTGTATGATACGCTGAACACCGAATCGACACGTCTTGTCGGAAGTGCCGTATCATCAATCAGAACATCGTTTGTAACCGCACTGTTAGGAATCATAATCTGGCGGTTATCCGTCGTGATAAGCTTCGTGTAGAAGAGGTTGATACTCTTCACTTTTCCGCTGTATGCACCGAAAGTAATAAAATCACCCACAGCAAAAGGCTTGAAAACAAGAATTATAAATCCGCCTGCTATATTTGACAGACCGCCCTGAAGCGCAAGTCCGAGTGCAAGTCCCGCCGAAGTAACGGCAGCCACAACCGACGACATGGGCACTCCGAGAATTGCCGCTCCCGAAATGATTGCAACCGCCTTTATGAGAATCGAAAGACAGCTTTTGCCGAATGATCCCACCGTCGGATCGACACGGCTGTAAAGCTTCGATTTTTTATACGCATTCACAAAAACCTTGGACAGCTTGAAGCCTATTATGATAATAAGTATTGCCGCAACAAGACGGAATCCGTATGTTATCACGAAATCATAAATCTTCTCTATAAGAGTATCCACAAAGCCCATCGCTTCACGAATTTCTGTTGTTTCTTCCATTTTTCTTTTTCCTCCGTTTTTTCATTTTGTACATTACCGTTTCTATAATATAGCCCGAAAAGCTGAGTCGCAACGAAATAAGTTTTAAAGCAACCCAGTCGAGTGACTTTGAGCGCCTCGCTCCGATATCGAAATATTTAAACATATCGCGAAGCATTTCCGATTTCACTATTTCTCTGTATTCACCGTACCCGCCGTTTCCTTTGAAAAAAAGATTGTCAAACAGTAATCTGCAACCCGTTTCATAAGAAAACTTCGCTGCACCCTTCAAAAATTCCTTTTCGTATTCCGCAAAATGCTCTCTGCACATTCTCTTTTTTTCGGTATACTGCAACAAAATCGACTGAGTCATTTTTCTGTTGTATTTCTGAGAACGCATTACGCCCTGTGTATTCTGGCGGTATTCATAAACCGCCACCGGAATATTCAGGATGCTTTTCGCGCAAAGAAAGCTTTCAAGACAAAAGAGGGTGTCTTCTCCGATCGCAATATCGGGATGAAAGCTTATCTTGTTTTCTTTAATAAGCTTCGATGAAAAAATCCTTCTCCATACATATTGAAAGAATCGGTTATCGCCCATAGACAAAGACAGCTTTTTTATATCCTCGCGTGTGTAAATCCGAGGGCTTCTGTCGTTTCCATCCGTAACCGACATAAACTTTTCGCCCTTGAAAGAATCGTATTCTCCCGTCACAACGTCGCAGTTCGTTTCCCGTGCCGAATTGTAAAGAATCTCACAAGCATCGGCTTTCAGCCTGTCATCGGCATCGACAAACATCAGATACTCGCCCTTCGCCTCTTTAATCGCATTGTTTCTCGCCGTACTTACGCCTTTGTTTTCCTGGCGCAGAAGCTTTATCCGGTCATCCCGCGACATCAGTCTTTCGGAAATTTCCGCACTGCCGTCGGAAGATCCGTCATCAACAAGTATTATCTCAATCTCTTTGAGCGTCTGTGCCGTTACGGAAATTACACATTCCTCAAGATATTTTTCACCGTTGAAAAAAGGAATTATTATGCTGATTTTAACATCCATCAGATCACCTTTGCAATGATTTGTCCGAGATATTCCTCATCGTTAAGCTCGCCGACACCTCTGCCCGCTCCCGCTTCGTTGACGTATTTGTTCTTAATGGGTGTCTTTACCGTTACACCGCGCAAAAACCATTCATATTCCACGTCTGCATGACCTATGTCAACGGCATGAAATCCCTTCTGCCACAGCTCATACGCCATTACACTCGATGAAGGTCCGAGTGCCAGTAAAATAAGCTTGTCTTTTCCGTGTTCTGTCGCAAGCGTAAAAATTTCATCGTATTTTTTGAAAGCTCCCGATGCGGGCCCCAGTATTCTCTGTACCGAATCCGCCTTTCCGAAAAGATCGTTGCCTATGCCAAGACGGCTCTTTTCGCCTTCGATAAGCAGGATATCCTTGCCCTCCCACAGCTTTTTCATCAGTTCAAAGTAATATCCCGATTTGCTTTTATCCTTCAGTATCATGTAGCACCGTGACAGAAAAGCATTTCCGTATTTATTTTTCGACTTCAACAGTGAGTACCATACGGGACGGTACTGCAACAAGTGTCCTTTCCAGTAGTCCGAGGTCGATTCGGTCATGTATTCCGTCGATTCAAAGACATCGGGTACACAAACGAGAAAGCCTTCGTTCTCACTGCCGAGAACACGTCGGAGCTTTTCGCAAAGAACGGGATGTGCCTTCTGAAAGGAAATATCTTTGTTTGCGGCAAGCTTGATTTCTCCGTCGCCGAATCTCGACACCGATATTTTTTCTTCGACAATTTTTTTGAGCGTTTCCTCTATCGTCATTACCGAAGGCGCAACATTCTTCCTTGAAAATTTCCTGTCCTTCGCAATAAGAATTTTTCGTTTAATTTTATTCTTCGAGTCAATGAGAAAATTCCATATCAAGAGTAAAAAGCTTTTCATTTTCGAATCCTTCTTTCACTTGTTCCGTATGCAATTATCCGTCAATCCGCAATTTTGGGCGGAACGGGTAAGAATCTCATAAAAACCTTGCCGATAACGTCTTCGCTTTCGACAAAACCTACCTGCGAATATCTGCTGTCAACAGAATTGCTTCTGTTGTCGCCAAGCACAAAAATACAACCTTCGGGAACGATCAACGGAAAATCAACATCGCCTTTTACCGTCGGATCGTCCGACTTGTACGGTTCAGTCACTTTTTCACCGTTGACAAAAAGCTCTCCGCTGTCAAAATCAATATCGACCGTATCTCCGCCGAACGCAACAGCTCTCTTTATAAGCCTGAGATTATATTCGTTGTCGGTATTTGTCAGAATTATATCTCCCGTTTCAATGTCGGAAGTCTTATAAACAATTATCCAGTCGCCATCATCGAGTGTCGGCGTCATCGATACTCCGTCAACGAAAATCACTCTGAATAAAAGCGAAAATACAACCGTAACCGCTATTACGACGGCAGCCGCTTTCAAAATGAAACCGAAGCATCCCTTTGCATGTTTTCTCATAAAACCGTCCTCACACAAGTACTCTTCTGACCGCCAGAATTTCTCCGACCGCCTCTCCGACACCGAGGAATTCATCCGCGGGCGAATAAACACGGTACATTCCGTCCGACGGGCTGTTTTTAAGCCTCGCTCTGTCAAGCTCACCGCCGTTTTTAAAGCGTCTGCTCTGGTTGTCGGTAACCGTAATTCTCGGATACTGCGAAAGCGCCTCATCTATCGGAAGCAAAGCCCTCGAAAGCTCCTCCTCCGACATGGCTCTGAGCACATCGAGAGTGTTGGCATTTTCGACCGAAAATCCGTTTGCAAAAGTTCTGCGAAGCTCCGTAAGTACCGCCTTGCATCCGAGTTTTTCCCCGATATCGTAAACCAACGATCTGATATACGTTCCCGATGTACAGTGCACATCAAGCGTATATTCGTTTTCGTCGGCATTGTCACCGATACATTCTATTTTCTTTATTTCGACATCTCTCGCTTCGCGTTCAATCTCTATCCCCTGACGTGCCAGCGTGTACAGCCTCACACCGTCCTTGCTGATTGCCGAATACATCGGAGGCACCTGTTTTATCTTGCCCTTGAAGGTTTTTATGCACGACAGAAATTCTTCCTTCGTAACATCGGGAGTCCTCGTTTCGATAACCGTTCCCGTGATATCGAGAGTATCTGTTGAAACGCCGAGTCGGAGTGTCGCCGTATAACCCTTGTCGTGACTCGGAAGGTACGGCAGAAACTTTGTCGCTCCGCCAAGCATAACCGGCAGAAGTCCGCTTGCCATGGGATCCAGCGTGCCCGTGTGCCCGAGCTTCTTTTCGCCGAAAATCCTTTTAAGCTGTGTTGCCGCCCAGAACGAAGATATATCATTACCTTTGTCAAGAAGCACTATTCCCGTCATTCAGCCAAACCTCTCAATCTATAATATATTATTATACCACAAGTATGCTGTTTCGGCAACGATAAAAATGTTTAATTTGCCGTTTTTTGTTTTCTCATACAGAATAAAGCCTCATTCTTTCGCCGCTTGCACAGAAAACTTACTCAAAATATGTTAATTATGCCAATATTTTAAAAAGCCGTGAAAATTCATTGACAAATAAACAAAAATAATTTAAAATATCTGTATGTGTACGTTTACAGTCATTTTTGAGAGGTGCCAAGGTGCTGAAGAAATCCGTTAATTCCCCCGCTGATGAACATCTCGTCGCTACTGCAAACGGCGGAGATAACGAAGCAATGGCACTGCTCATCACACGTATGCTTCCTCTCATTCGTAAAACGGCATCGGCTTCACGCACCTTTTGCAATATCGATGCAGAGGATCTTATTCAGGAAGGACTTATCGGACTTCTTTGTGCCATACGGTCTTTCGACTGCAACAAGGAAGCATCCTTCCGTACATATGCGAATGTATGTATTTCCAACAGCATCCGTTCTGCAGTCCGCAAAACGCGCAACAGCGGTGTTATCCCCGATAATGCAAAGGTTTCCATCGACGAGGCGGTCACACTTCGTTCCGACGCACTCGACGATCCTCAGGATATCATCGTCGGCATTGAAGAAGCTTCACGCCTTTCGAAAAACATGGACAGGCATCTGTCGGAAACGGAGCTTCGTGTCCTGAAGCTCTATCTTCTCGGAGATTCATACAGTGTTATCGCGGAAAAGCTTTCTCTTAAAAGTGAAAAATCTGTCGATAATGCACTTCAACGAATCCGTAAAAAACTGAAATCTTTCAGTTGAAAATATGCCCAGGTAGCTTAATGTAGCCGCTGATTAAACCGTAGAGATCAGGGCGATGTCCACGGCTTAATCAACGGTTACTCGAGTAGAGCGTAGTTGAATTTCTAAGGTGACGGTGCAAATCCGTCCGGGGCAAAAATACTATTCAAGCGAGGTAAAAACCAATGTACGAAGACAAAACTCTCACCTGTAAAGAATGTGGCGAAGAATTTGTATTCACAGCCGGCGAGCAGGAGTTCTATGCAGAAAAAGGTTTCGTAAACGAACCCCAGCGTTGCAAGAGCTGCCGCGATGCAAGAAAGAACGGCAACCGTGAGCGCGAAATGTTCGAAGCTACTTGCGAAAAGTGCGGCGGCACAGCAAGAGTTCCTTTCAAGCCCCGTGAAGATCGTCCTGTTTACTGCAGCGAGTGCTTTGCAAAAATGAAGGAAGAAGCATAAGTTAACTTTTACATTTACAGATAAAATTTAACCGCATTATGCAAATCCCATCTTTGTAGGGAACAAAACAAAATCAGGCGATACAGTCTTTGGCTGTATCGCCTTTTTGTTATGCTTTTTTGTAGGTTGTCAGTTTATAATCCCGGATTTCCACCGTGCAATCGTAGTTTCCGTGAACTTCGAAGCCTATGTTTGTGCCGCCGATGAAGAAATCCTTTCTTGATACCTCTCTGCCGAAGAGATTATCGGCATTTGCCTTTTTCAGCGCCATATCAATATGATCTGTAAGATCAATCTCCACATGAAGCCACTCATCACTGACATACGGTCTGCCGTTTCTGAAAAGCGATCTTCTTTCCGTGCGGAAAGTATCCTTTGTTGACAGACTGTATATCATGAGTCCGCCGACAGTATCCTTCTGCCACAAGGTATCCATATATCCTCTGCTGTCAAAAAGATTTAATCCGAACCAGATAAAATCGTCACTGTTGACACCGGAAAGATAAATATACGAAAGAAACTGAACTGCATTTATTCCTTCACTGTTAAGCGTGTCCTTGAAATCGCTGATTCTTATATCAAGCGACATAACCGTTCTGTCCGCCGAACAGTTGTAGAAAGCCCTGTCTTTTTCGTCAAGGGAGTGATAATCGCACAACGGCGACTGCTCTAAAAGCAGATGAGGCCATGCGCCGTCACCCGCCGCTTCACCTCCGTATACATTCGCGGCATTAAGCCTTAGCGAAACCGATTTTTCATCGGGATTGTATCTGACGGTTTTTGTTTGTCCGTCAGTCAGTGTGAAAGCATCACTTTCGACTCTGTTTTCCCAAAGACACGGTCCCGAATTCCACTGTGCAACGGTCCACGACGGAGAATTGCCGTTTTCAAAATAGGTGAAATCGCCGAGCTTTATCTGCCGTGCTCCGTCAGTTTTTTGCGAAACGACAGTAAATCCGTCGGAAAAATCCGTATCCGAAAATAGCTGTCTTGATGTATATCCCCTGAGCTCAACACCGAAAAAAGATGACAGTGCAAGGTAAAGCATAAAGAGAAAGGAAAGAATTCTCCTTATCATATCAGAGTTCAATCTTTACCACAATTTTGGTAGCCTCGGAGCACTCGCCGTCGCAAATGCACGGCATATGAGCGTCATCGGGGAACAAAAGTGCAAAATATCCTGCGGGAAGACGCGCATCCATAACGGTTTCACCCGTGTAGAATGCTATATCTCCGCCCGTCGAAAAGCTTTCACTCTCAACCTTCAGTCCCTTTGTTGGTGCCCACGAAATAATCTCGGTGCCGTTAATAACCGCCTGAAGATCAACATACTTTTTATGCGACTCAAATTGTGCACCCTCACGCGTCTTTGTTACGTAAGTGCTGACGCTGGCAAAAATACGTTCGCCGTCGATATCGTATCTTCCGTCTTCCAACGGTTCTTTGCAGAATTTTTCAACAAATTCCGCCGCCTCTTTGAGTCCGTTAAGAACGGGGTAATAAAGCTTTAAATTTTCGATTCTGTCAACTATCATGTTTCTTCTCCTTTGTTTTTTTAATTCCCCACGTGGGATCGGAAAAATAATCTATTCCGTCTATGGGCTTCGGATGACGAGTATACCTCACCCACAAAACGACTAAAACAATAAGGCATACGGCCGCAAGTGCTATTGAAAGAAGCTGTGAAACCCTGAATGCACCTATGTACAGTGAATCTGTACGCAATCCTTCCACGAATGCTCTTTCGATGCCGTACCACACTCCGTAGGATAAAAACACCTGTCCGCTGAACTTTCTCGCCTTACGGCAAATAAGCATCAGCACACCGACACCCGCAAGACACCAGAGTGACTCATAGAGGAACGTCGGATGAACATATGCTTTATCCTCGATTGTACCCGAATTCATGACTATTCCGTTCGCTTCGAATGAAGCCTGATGCAAATCAATGTAGCTTTTGACTTTTTCACTCCACATACCCCACGGGAGAGAGGTATTCGTACCGAAAGCCTCCTGGTTGGCAAAATTTCCCCAACGTCCGATTCCCTGACCTACAAGAAGTGCAGGCGCCGCACAGTCAAGAAGATTCAGAAAGTTAAGCTTTCTGACTTTGCAGACGATAAAGCCTGCCAGTATGCCTCCGATTATTCCGCCGTATATTGCAAGTCCGCCGTTCCATATTTTTATTATTTCGGCAGGATGCTTTCCGTAATACTCCCACTCAAAAATACAATAATACAGCCTTGCACCGATTATTCCGCCGAAGGTACCGTAAATCAGCACATCGATCATCTTGTCAAGGCTCATTCTCCAGGTGTATGCGATTCTGCCGCCGAGAAGCGCCGCCAGCAAAAAGCCGAATGCAATGATTGCGCCGTACCAACGAATAGTGATTTCGTGTCCGAAGACCGTAAACTCCGCGAGAACGGAGCTTACGTTAAAAGCGTGGTCAAGTCCCTTGAAAAATACCTGTGTAGTTTCCATCAGTACACCTCTTTCAGCCGATCGGGTTTACAACGGACAAAACCGTATAATCATCGCAAAGTATTTCACCGAGTCTTTCGTTGACATCGGAAACGGTAAGTCCTTTGCATACCTCGATGGGATCGAAAAGTCCCGTTCCCGAAAAATCCGCACTGACAAGCTCATGAGCAATGCCCTCTGCATTGTTAAAGCCCATTACCATTCTGCCGTACAGTTTTCTTCTGGCACGTTCAAAATCCTTTTCCGAGATACCGTTTTCTTTATATTTCTGTATTTCTTTTCTTATTTCACTTGCTGCACGTTCGGGATCCGTTGACTCTCCCGAGAACAGTGAACACGCATATCCGAATCCGAAGAAATATTCGTTAGAGAAAGAATTGTTGATAAGCGACTCTTCAAGAAGTCTTTCGTAAAGCGGCGATGAACGTCCCGTTATGATTTCGTGGATTATCTCCGTGCATACGGATTCTTTGAGGCTTCTTTCGGGAGTTTCGATATCCTCCTTGTATCCGAGCATAAAAACGGGGACATTGATGGGAAGCTTTTCTTCGATGTAGCTCTCACACGGCTTACTCGGCTCTTTTCTGAACTCTCGTACAGCTCTTTTGCCCGTGCCTTCTTTAAGCATTTTATCCGCGACCTCAAGTACTTCTTCCGCTGTTGCCTTACCTGCAACGGCAAGGACCATGTTGTTGAGATTATAAAAGTTTTTATAGCAACCGTAGAGCATCTCTGCCGTTATCTGTGCAATTGATTCCTCGGTGCCGGCAATATCCGTTCTGATGGGATTCTTTTCGTACATTGCCCGAAGCATATTGAACATCACTTCCCAGTCAGCAGAATCCTTGTACATTCTGATTTCCTGTCCGATGATGCCCTGCTCTTTCTGAACGGTTTCTTCCGTAAAATACGGTGACTGCACAAAATCAAGAAGAATGGAGAGATTTTCCTTGAAATTTTCGGAACAAGAGAAAATGTATCCCGTCATGTCGAATGACGTAAATGCGTTTGCGTATGCACCCGTTTTTGCAAAACGCTCAA
This sequence comes from Acutalibacteraceae bacterium, assembly GCA_045537495.1. Classification (GTDB taxonomy): domain Bacteria; phylum Bacillota; class Clostridia; order Oscillospirales; family Acutalibacteraceae; genus UBA1425. The sequence continues at coordinate 71,619 of JAZSPN010000021.1, read as the reverse complement.
ACGCATCAAGATCCTCACTTTCAAAAAGCTTGTGCTCCAGAAAGTGCGCCGTTCCCTCGGGAATTGTCAAAAACGTTCCGTCATCCTGCATTATGGCAGTGTCGATCGAGCCGTACTTCGTCGCAAAAACAGCATGGGTGCTCTCGTATCCCGGTTTCGTAAGGACAAGTATCGTAAGTCCGCTCTTGTGCTTTATCTCACGGTAGCTTTCTGCCAACGCACTGTTTGTAATAAGCTTATTCACCGTCATCCTCCTCTCCCGTTCCTGCAAGCATAAATACTGTATCAAGCGTGACCTTCCGTGCCATTTCTTTTATATCTTCAAATCTTACCGACTCAATTTCCGCTATTCTCTCCTGCGGAGTTTTTATTCTGTCCGAAAGCAACTGCTCCGTATACCAGATTTCGGGCGAATCCTCATAGCCGATAAGTGTTTCTTTAAGAGAACGTATCGACGAGTCAAAGTCTTCTCTCGTGAAGTTGCCCTTCTTCATGTCTTCAAGCTGTTCGAGAATGGCATTCTTCGCCTTTTCTTCATTCTCCGTTTCAATTCCGCTTCCGACAGTTATTATTCCCTTATTTCTGTTTAGTCTTGCACTGCAATAATAGCAAAGACTCATTTTTTCTCTGACATTAGAGAAAAGCTTCGAATAAGTTCCGCCTCCGAAAATATCCGTCATAACGGTCATTGCAGGATCAAAATCACCTTTTTCGGTCATTCCGCATCTGAAGCCCATTACAAGCGTTCCCTGTTTAAGCTTCTGCTTTTCCGTACGGTATTTCAGCTCTCCCGCATACGGCACAAACTGTGTTCTGATCTCGCACGGTGTTCTGTCGATCTTTTTGAAACGTTCCGAGAACAATTCGCACATATCCTCCGATGAACCGCTGCTGACGGAAACTATGCGAATTACGGCGCTGCGAAGCACTTCCTGCCACGCGGCATAAACTCTCTCGGGAGTCAGTGACTCGATTTCCTCTTTTGTGCCGAAACGGTTTCTTCCGAACGCTTCATCCTCGCACATAATCTCGTTACAACGCTTTACGGCATAAAATCTTTTGTCATCGTCCTCACTTATCAGTCTTTCGACGAGAAGTCTTTTTTCCGCCTCAACATCTTCTTTTCTGAAGCAACCGTTCTCATCCAGATTCGGCTCAAAAATAAGATCAACAAGAAGCTCCGCCACGCCCGAAGAGATGCTCTCTTCATTGAGCGAAAAACGGTCGTCAATCGAGGTTACCGTCATCATAAGTACCTGAGCTTCTCCGTACTTTTGTACCGATGCCGACAGTGCCGCTCCGTAAAGCTCATCAAGCTTTCCGTTAAGCGACGAGAAGGACGGGAATTTTTTGCATGATCTGCGAAGTATATAAGGCAGAATCGCCTTTGCCGAAATATCCGCACAGAGCGGTAATGCCATCGAAACACTGATTTTACACGTTTTAAAACGGTCCGTCTTCACATGACAAACACTGACCGCGTCAGCGATATTTTTCAATACGGGTTTTTCCATTTCAAAACCTCCTTTGTACATTTAAGTATACCCTTTTATGTATACAAATTCAAGAAAAATCTTTGCCTTATAATTGTTTACAAAAAATTACGTTTGTGATATGATGTTTTAAGTACGGTATTAGGAAACGATCGTTTCGGCTTTTTCGAAAATTATATCGACGCGACGAAGGCAACCTTACTTCGATATGCTCAGTACATATTCTGCGTTTGAAATAATCCGAAAGCTTTTTCAGAAATTAACGGAGGTAATCTCATGAATCCCATTTACCGCAAATCGAACTGTATCAGCCGTTCCGTTTGTGCCGAAAACTTCACCGGCGAAAAAGGAAAAGGCGGTATGGCTACCGAAGGTACCGGAAAAAACTGTGCAAGAGATCTCGGCAGAGGATGGAAGGTTTCTCCGTCCGTCTGCATAAAGCCCGGCGAAAATTTCACTCTCGCCGACATTCACGGTCAGGGCATGATCCGTCACATCTGGATCGTCGATCTCGCCTGCAACCGTAATCTCATCCTGCGTATGTACTGGGACGGCTCCGACAAGCCCTCCGTCGAAACTCCGCTCGGCGATTTCTTCACCACCGCCGTTTACCATCCGTGGACTCAGACGACTTCCGACAAGGTCTGCGTAAATCCCCGCAACGCATTTAACTGCTATTGGGAAATGCCCTTCTACAAGGAAGCTCGTATAACTCTCGAAAATATCGGCGACAAGGAAATCGTCGTCTACTACCAGATAGATTATACCCTTGAAACACTCGACGACGACTGTCTGTATTTCCACGCTCAGTTCCGCCGTACAAATCCGCTTCCCTACAAACAGGTCTATACGATTCTCGACGGAGTCAGCGGTAAAGGACAGTATGTCGGAACATATATGCTCTGGGGTTCCAACAATAACGGCTGGTGGGGCGAAGGCGAAATAAAATTCTACCTCGACGGCGACACCGACTTCCCGACCATCTGCGGAACGGGTACCGAGGACTATTTCTGCGGAGCTTACGACTTTGAGGATTCAAACAGAAACTACACCGAGTTTACCGCTCCGTATTCGGGACTCAACAAGGTTATCCGTCCTGACGGTCAGTACATCTCCCAGATGCGATTCTCCATGTACCGCTGGCACGTAAAAGATCCCGTTTTCTTCGACGAGGATATCCGTGTTACCATTCAGGCTCTCGGCTGGAGAAGCGAAGGAAGATATCTTCCCTTGCAGGACGATATTTCATCGGTAGCATATTTTTATCTCGACCGTATCCACGATGTATCGGGCACTCTCCCCGATAAGGACGGCCTTGAAATCATCTGAATAAAGGAATGTGAAAATTTTGAGTATTTACAAAAAGAAGCTTGATCTTCATACCCACACCGACAATTCATTCGACGGAAACCATTCCACCATGTTCCTTTGTGAACAGGCCGTTCTTTCGGGACTTCGCGGAATCGCTTTCACCGATCACGTTGAAATTGATGCCTATGAAAAAGACAACTATGAAAAACGTGCATTTCAGTCCTACTTTGAAATCATAAAGGCACGTACCGCTTTTCTCGGAAAGCTCCTTGTTTTTGCCGGCGTTGAGCTTGCTCAGCCCACCTATGATACCGAAACCGCCGAAAAGCTCATGAACTCTCTTCAATACGACTTTGTAATCGGTTCGATTCATAATCTGAGAGGCCGTCAGGACTTCTATTTCATGGATCTTACCGATACCACCGACGAGGAAATCCGTTCCATGCTCACCGAATACTTCGAAGAAGAGCTTCTTCTCGCTCAGTGGGGTAAGACGGACACTCTCGCACATCTTACCTATCCCCTTCGCTATATCTGCGGCGACTATCATCATACCGTCGATATCCGCGACTATTCTGACATCATCACAAAGATTCTCAAGGCGGTTGTCAACAGCGGTATCTCTCTTGAAATAAACACTTCGGGACTCCGTCAGAAAATAGCTTCCACGCTCCCCGGCGAAGAGATAATTGCCCAGTACCGTGCACTCGGCGGCGAACTCATTACAGTCGGCTCCGATGCCCACTTCGCCGAACATCTCGGTGCAGGCCTCGATGAAGGTCTTTCGCTTCTCAAAAGATGCGGATTCGATAAGATCACGTTCTATCAAAAGAGAGAGCCCATTCAAATCGACATTGAATAACGAGGTATATTTATGAAGCTTACATTGAAAGCATATGCCAAGCTCAACCTTCTTCTCGACATTGTCGGAATTCTTCCGAACGGATATCACAGTCTTTGCATGATAATGCAGTCGGTCGATCTTTACGACACCGTAACGGTCGAAGAGCTCGACGGTGAAGGCATCGTCGTAACAAGTTCAGACAGAAATGTTCCCACCGATTCACGCAATACCGTCTGGAAAGCCGTTCTCGCCTTTGAAAAGAACACGGGCAAAAAATGCGGTGTCAGAATTCACATCGACAAGCGTATTCCTTCTCCCGCCGGTCTTGCGGGAGGCAGTGCCGATGCCGCCGCCGTTCTTTGCGCACTCAACGCTATTTACGGCACAGGCCTTTCAAAGGAAGAGCTTTGCAGAATAGGTGCCGCCGTCGGCGCCGACGTTCCGTTTTGCATTGTCGGAGGAACAAAACTTGCGCTCAATATCGGCGATGTTCTTTCTCCGCTTCCTCCCTTGAATGACTGCCATGTAGTTATCGCCGTACCCGATACCCCCGTTTTCACAAAGGAGGCATACAGCACTTTCGATTCCTCCCGTGATGAAATCTCTCATCCCGATCTTCTGAATCTCATCAATAACGCTTCCTTTGGAGATTACGAAAATGTTTACAAAAACACCGCAAACATTTTTGAGCAGATAATCGAAGTTCCCGACCGTGTCCCGATTAAAGCGGCCATGAGAAAAAATGAATGTGATCTCACTCTTATGAGCGGCAGCGGACCTTCCGTTTTCGGCATATTCAAAAAGTCTGCAAACGCTCTTCGCTGTGCAAGTGAGCTTTCTTCTTCAATCGGTACCGTCTGTGTCTGCAAGCCCGTCGACAAGGGTGTTGAAATCATCAAAGAATAACAAAAAACTGTGTTAATCCTTTTTGGAAAAACACAGTTTTTTTACCATCCGAAAACATTTCTGACAACACCGAAAGCCAGCAGTATCGCTGTCATCGTTATGACAACCGCTCTTGACGGCTTGCTGAGCATTTTTTCTCCGTTTTTAATATAACGGAAAATATAATGTACTCCTATAATCAGTCCTGCGGGCAGCATACTCAGTACGGCACGGTTATTAATGAAAGCCTCATAAAAATCGAATCTGAGAATTGAAAGAGTCATTCCCGTAACACCGCACCCGGGGCACTTATATCCCGTCACCAGTCTGAACATACACGGAATTCTGAAAGGGGTATACACGCAAATCAGCGCATATATAACACCGACGGCCGACACAACAATGCCGGTCGTCAACACTTTTCTTATCCGCTTTTTTCTGTCCGTCATCTGTCAGCGAAGCGATTAAGCTCCGACTGAACAAGCGCATATGTAACAATCGAAAGCCTGAAGAGGTTGAGAAGCAGGTAGATAATTCCTATATTGCTGTCAGTGGGAAGACCTCGCACAGCCTTTACCGCATTGAGCTTTTCTCCTGCTTTATAAGCCCAGTAAACCCCGAAAAGACCGCCTGTCAAAAGCGAAAGCAGCACAACAACTCCGCCTGAAAAATCATCTGTTCTTCCCGAAAGTCTGTTAAGCTCATCATTCATCTTCGCAAGCCATACAAGCCCGTAGATACCGCAAGTAACAATGGACAGTATTATCGTTATTGCAATATCTCTTTTTTCAATTCCCGTCGGCGGCACGGCATTGTACTGCGGCGGCACCTGATTGAAATTCCCGTAAGGCGGTGCGGTGTTGTACGGTCCGTTACCCCTGTTATTCTGAGGATTCTCCGTGGGGCAACCGCATTTCTGACAAAACCTGCTCTCGTCAGGTAACTGTTCACCGCAATTGCGACATATCATGATATAAGACCTCCCTTTTGTTGTTGACTACATTTTAACATCGAAAGAATCATGTGTCAACATAAGTACAAAACGTTAACAATAATTACATATCTGTGAAACAAAAACGGCACCCTTGCGGGTGCCGCATATTCCGCAATTACATAAGACTGCGATAAAGCGCCTTGATGTCCTCTACGCTTGTATCCTTCGGATTTCCGGGACGGCAGGCATCTGCGAATGCCGATTCCGAAAGGAAATCAACATCTTCATCCTTTGCAATCTCTTTGAGATCTGCGGGAATTCCGACATCTGCGCTGAGCTTTCTGACCGCATCACAAGCTGCTTTTCTGTACTCTTCCTGAGTCATCGAATCAACACCTTCAACGCCCATTGCTCTTGCGATTTCTCTGTACTTTTCACCCGTTGCAGATGCGTTATATTCCATAACCGTGGGAAGAAGAATTGCATTCGCAACACCGTGAGGAGTATCATAGACAGCACCGAGAGAATGTGCCATGCTGTGAACGATGCCAAGACCTACATTGGAGAATCCCATACCTGCAACATACTGTGCAAGCGCCATATCCTCTCTGCCCCTGGGATCATTTGCAACAGCCTCGCGAAGGCTTCCCGCAATAAGACGGATAGCTTCAAGATGGAACATATCCGTCATCTGCCATGCACCCTTTGTGATATAGCCTTCAATGGCGTGAGTCAGCGCATCCATGCCGGTAGCCGCCGTAAGCCCCTTGGGCATTGTGCTCATCATGTCGGGATCTACAACTGCAACTTCGGGAATATCGTTTGTATCAACACAAACGAACTTGCGCTTCTTTTCGACATCGGTGATAACATAGTTGATCGTAACCTCTGCCGCCGTTCCCGCCGTTGTAGGTACGGCAATGGTGAATACCGCATGATTCTTTGTGGGTGCTACACCCTCAAGACTGCGTACATCGGCGAATTCGGGATTTGTCGCAATGATACCGACAGCCTTCGCCGTATCCATGGATGAACCGCCGCCGATAGCCACGATACAGTCGGCGCCCGACGCCTTGAATGCCGCCACACCGCTCTGTACATTTTCAATCGTGGGGTTGGGTTTTATTTCGGAGAAGATTTCATACGGAAACTGTGCCGCATCCAGAACATCCGTTACCTTTTTTGTAACGCCGAAAGCCAGAAGATCGGGATCGGAGCATACGAAAGCCTTCTTATATCCGCGTGCTGTAAGCTCCTCGGATATATGAGCAACGGCTCCTTTTCCGTGATATGAGATTGTGTTGAGAACTATACGGTTTGCCATAGTTGAACCTCCTGTATTTTAATTGCACCTATATTATCTCTTATTCTTTGTCAAATGTCAATCGGGTAATTCGTCGAGAGATCGGAATTCGTACCCCATTTTGCGAGCTTCATCTATAATATCTCCTATCGCCTGAGCATTATCGGGAGATACCGAGTGAAGAAGTATAATCGCACCCGGATGAAGTCGCGATATAACCGTTTCTCTCGCGTAGTCGGCGCCCTTCACGTTTTCCGTGTCCCAGTCGGCATATGAGCAAGACCAGAAAATACTTTTATATCCGAGAGAGCCGACAAGGTCCAGCGCACATTCACTGTACGCCCCTTCGGGAAATCTGAAATACGGTGACGAATAGCCGAAATTCGTTCTGAGATAATTTTCGACGTTTTCTATTTCCCTTGCCATTCGTTCTCTGCTTATCGAAGAAAAATCGGGATGCTTGTCCGAATGATTTCCGATGATGTGACCTTCATTTATCATTCTCGCTATAAGCTCCGGTTCATTTTTGATATGATACAAAGTACAGAAAAAGACGGCAGGAACTTCTTTTTCCTTTAAGACGTCAAGAATTATTGCCGTATTTCCGTTTTCATATCCGCAATCAAACGTCAGATACAAAACCTTTTCTTCTGTAATCTTATCGTACGTCACCGCACTGTATCCGTTTTTTTCGAAAAATGCCTGACTGTTTACCGAAATGCTGTGCGGTTGACCGTTTTTCGCCACTCCGAAGCTGTGATCTATCCTGTCGGTTGCCATGTTACGTGAATTTTCGGGATCCGACACCGTAAATTTTACCGTCTGCAAAGGAAAAAGCCCCGTGTATGTCCCTCGGTGAGAAACCGTCGTTTCCTTCGGCTTCTCCGTAGTTTCCTTTTCGGTTTCTTCCGTCTGCATGGTCGTAGCTTCCGCCGCAACATTCTCCGAATAGGAAACTGTCTTTTCCGTTTCGGAGATTTCATCGATAAAGCCGTCATCATTTTTCAACAGACCGCTTACGGCGACAACTGCCACAACCGCAATTGCCGTTATACCTAAAAATTTTATAAGCCTGTTCAACTGTATCACTCCTTTTCCGTTATTATAACCGCAAAAGTCAAAAAAACACAGGGCAAGAAAAATCTTGCCCCGCTTCTAAAAACGCTGTTATTTTACGTCGTTCCAGATCGCCTTGATATTATCAAAAAACTCGCCGAGAGAAACGATTTCAAGGAAGTTTGTAAAAATTGTTTTGATTGTGAGAAGGATTGTTTCTCCGCCGATCTTGTCCCAAAGACCTGTGAAAAGCTCGATGAAATCCTTTAACCAACCGAAATCCATGCTTGTAGAGCCTGCGGAATCGCCTGCAGCCTCCTGTGCTTCAACAGCGGGTACATCAACGGGACCTGCCGCCGCAAATGCCGTGGGAACAAATGTAAACATCATCACAAGGCAAAGTAAAGCAGAAATTAACTTTTTCATTTGTGAATACTTCCTTTCAGACAATTATTAAAAATTAAAGGGAAATGCCGATCATGTTGAGAACTGTCTTGACAGTCTGAACAAGAATTGTGAGAATAGATGACCAGTCAACGTTGCTGAAAAGCATGCCGATGAACTCAAGAAGCTTTCCGTCAGAAATAGCCTGCTCGATTGTAGTTTCACCTGCAAAGGATACAACGGTGAGAAGTGTAAACATCGTCACAACACAAAGAAGAACTGAAACAAGTCTTTTTACGGTTTTCATGAAAAATACCTCCATTAAGATTTCGGCAAAAGCTCTTTTACAAACAAAACGGCTTTTCCGATTTTTGAATCCGACGCTGTTTTTTTAGGTTGCGGAATAAATCCGTTGTCGGACAAAACAGTATATATTCCCGTGCCTATAACAGTCACTGCAACCGAAATATACGCCAACTGCAAACACTTTCCGTAAAAAGCTGAACTTTTCATTCGTTTACCTCCGGAAACCCCTGCAACTGCGTATTTACATTGCAATTATAATACCAAAGATTCAAAAAGTCAACCGATAAACGCACACTTTTTGTAATCATTTGTAACTTTTCTGTAAATTTTAAAAAAATCTTAATTTTTATCTTCCGTTACAGAATTATCAGCTTTTTGTCGAATTCGGTAAAGTTCCTGTATCCGCCGTCTTTGACTATAACCATGTCTTCTGTTCTGACACCGAAACGGCCTTTCAGATAAATGCCCGGCTCAACGGTAACCACATCACCGACACGCAAAATTTCTTTGCTTCTCGGGCTGAGATTCGGAAATTCGTGTATCTCTGCTCCGACACCGTGTCCCGTGCCGTGACCGAAACAGTCGCCGTATCCGCAAGATTTTATATATTCTCTTGCGGCAGCATCGACTTCGGCACAGGCTGTATCGGGTTTTATCGTTTCGAGTGCGTTCTTTTGCGCTTTCAGAACAATTTCGTAGACATTCTTTTGCTCATCACTGCAGAAACCCAGTGCAACCGTTCTGGTCATGTCACTGTGATATCCCCCGACTACCGATCCGAAATCAAAGGTTATCATATCACCGCAAGTCAGCTTTCTGTCCGACGGCACTCCGTGAGGTTTTGAAGAGTTTTCTCCTGACACGACGATCGTCTGAAAAGACAGTGCCTCGGCGCCTTGACTCAGCATGGCGAAATCAAGTTTCAGAGCAATTTCACGCTCCGTCATTCCCTCCTTCACTTCTTTGAGTATCTCTGAAAAAGCCGACTCGGAAATCATCTGAGCCTTTTTGATAAGCCCTTCTTCCTCGGTACTTTTCTCCCTTCGTATCTGTCCGATAAAAGATACATCATCTTCAAACAAAAGCTCCGCCGTGCCTTCAAGAAGCTCTCTGTATTTTCCCGCTGTCCTCACCGTCATGCGTGACGTTTCACAAAGAATTCTTCTGACACCTGATTTTTTGCATATATCGGGAAAAACCGTCTGAAAATCAGAGTTATCGAGTACCGTTGCACAAGTCACGGCATTTTCCGCTGCCTCGGTATATCTGCTGTCGGTAAAAAAGTATGAACCGTTCCTCGTGACAAGAAGCGTCGCCGCATCACAGGAAAATCCCGTAAAATAAAAAATATTACATTCCGCGGTTATCAGAAAAGCATCCGCATATGCGGGAAGTGAATCGATAAGCTTTCGGATATTCAAAATGACACCACCGTTTCAAATAAAGTTGCATCCGGTAATACTCAAAACAAAAAGGGCTTGCAAAGAAAACTCTCCGCAAGCCACTCTTTTTGTTCAATTTCTTTAGTCTTCGTACTGTAAGACGGTCCGTTGAGATTATTTATACTTGTGCTTACGTGCAGCCTCGGACTTCTTCTTACGCTTTACGGAAGGCTTCTCGTAGTGCTCTCTTTTACGGACTTCCTGGATGATACCGTCACGAGAAGTCTGACGCTTAAAACGTCTGAGTGCGCTGTCGAGAGATTCGTTTTCCTTAACTTTTACCTGACTCATTCTATGTTCCCTCCCCTCTGTTATACAGGGGTCAATATTTAATCGACGAGGAATATTATACAATAGCCGTCATCGGATGTCAATATGTTTATTTGAATTTTCTATGAACAAAACAATATATTTTTTACATTTTAACAACAATATTGACAAGTCTGCCTTTAACATAAAGTTCTTTGACAATCTGCTTTCCGTCAACGATGGAGGCCACCTTTTCGTCTGCTTTTGCAACAGCGATAACGTCATCCGACTGCGCCTGTGCATCAACAACGATCTTGGTTTTCACCTTTCCGTTAACCTGGACAGCGATTTCAATCTTATCGTCAACGCACTTTGCTTCGTCATACTTCGGCCACGCATTGTCCGTTACAGTTCCGCCGAAAGAAAGTGTTTCCCAGATTTCTTCCGTAAGATGCGGTGCCATGGGATTGAGAAGACGAAGGAAAATGCTGAATTCTTCCGATGTTACCTTACCCTTTTCATAGAAACGGTTAAGAAGCGACATCAACGCCGCAATAGCCGTATTCGCCTTGAGGTTGTCGATATCCTCGGTAACCTTCTTGATTGTACGGTGAATCTCACTTTCGAGATCTTCCGAAACAGCACCTTCTTCACAGATATCCTGAAGTCCCCATACTCGGTCAAGGAAACGCTTACAGCCCTTGATGCTGTCGCTGTTCCACGGTGCCGCTTTTTCAAAGTCACCGATAAACATCTCGTAAAGGCGCATGGTGTCTGCACCGTACTGATTTACGATATCGTCGGGATTTACAACGTTGCCTCTCGACTTCGACATCTTCTCGCCGTTTTCACCGAGAATCATTCCGTGGCTTGTACGTTTCATGTACGGTTCCTTCGAAGAAACCACACCGATATCATAAAGGAATTTATGCCAGAAACGGCTGTAAAGCAAGTGAAGCGTCGTATGCTCCATACCGCCGTTATACCAGTCAACGGGAGTCCAGTAATCGAGTGCCTCCTTGGATGCAAACGCCTCGCTGTTGTGAGGATCGCAATAACGGAGGAAATACCAGCTTGAGCCTGCCCACTGAGGCATCGTGTCTGTTTCTCTCTTTGCATCTCCGCCACAGCACGGACATTTGACATTTACCCAGTCATCAAGCTTAGCAAGCGGTGATTCACCGTTGTCCGTCGGCTCGTAGCTGTCAACCTCGGGAAGACGCAACGGTAATTCGCTCTCTTTAAGCGGAACATATCCGCACTTGTCACAAACAATAATCGGAATGGGCTCGCCCCAGTATCTCTGACGTGAGAATACCCAGTCACGAAGCTTGAAGTTAACCTTCTTTTCACCCTTGCCTTCATTTGTAAGCCATTCAATGATTTTTACCTTCGCTTCCTCAACGGAAAGTCCCGTAAGAAAATCGGAGTTAACCATTGTGCCCGTTTCACAGTCGGTGAACGCTTCTTTTTCGACATCTCCGCCACTGACAACTTCAATAATCGGCAAATTGAATTTCTTCGCAAATTCGAAGTCACGTGTATCATGAGCGGGAACTGCCATAATAGCGCCCGTTCCGTAGGAAACGAGTACATAGTCGGAAATAAAGATCGGGATCTCTTTTCCGTTTACGGGGTTTACGGCACGTACGCCTTTAAGCTCAACGCCCGTCTTGTCCTTGTTGACTTCCGTTCTTTCGAAATCCGATTTATGTGCCGCCTTCTGACGGTAATCCTCGATTTCATCCATGTTCTCAAGAACATCTGCCCACTTATCAATCAACTGATGCTCGGGAGAAACGACCATATAAGTCGCTCCGAAAAGCGTATCGGGACGTGTGGTGTATACGCGGATTTTGTCACCGGTCGTTGCAGTAAAATCTACCTCGGCACCCGTTGAACGTCCGATCCAGTTCTTCTGCTGAATCTTTACTCTTTCGATAAAGTTAACATCGTCAAGGTCATCAATAAGTCTTTGTGCATACTCGGTAATTTTGAGCATCCACTGACTCTTGACCTTTCTGACAACTTCGCTTCCGCAACGTTCGCAAACACCGTTTACAACCTCTTCGTTTGCAAGAACGCACTTACATGAAGTACACCAGTTAACAGCCATTTCCTTTTTATATGCAAGTCCTTTTTTGAAAAGCTGAAGGAAAATCCACTGAGTCCACTTGTAGTAATCAGGATCCGTTGTATTGACTTCACGGCTCCAGTCAAAAGAGAATCCGAGTGACTGAAGCTGCTGTTTGAAGTGAGCAACGTTATCTCTCGTAACGATTTCGGGGTGAATATGATTCTTTATCGCAAAGTTCTCCGTGGGAAGACCGAATGCGTCCCAGCCCATCGGATAAAGTACGTTAAAGCCCTGAAGTCTTTTCTTTCTTGCAACTGCATCAATTGCAGTATACGAACGGGGATGTCCTACGTGAAGTCCCTGTCCCGACGGATACGGAAACTCTACAAGGCAATAAAACTTCGGCAACGTGTAATCCTGCTTTGCATGGAAAACACCGCTTTCTTCCCATCTCTGCTGCCATTTTTTCTCGACAGCTTTAAAATCATAATTTTTCATTTCTAATATTGCAGTCCTTTCGGAATAAAATCAATCTTTCAAAAGATGCGAGATATCAACTACGTTTGCATCAAGCCAAAGACGTTCAAGATTATAATACTCTCTGCTCTCTTTGTCAAATACATGGACGAGCACTGAACCGTAATCAAGAAGCACCCAGCCCGTTGCTCTGCCTTCAATATGACCGTCCTCAATGCCGATCTGCTGTAATTCGTATTCAACGTCATCGGCAAGAGCTCTGACATGGGTAGAAGATGTTCCCGTTGCAATGACGAAGTAATCCGCAACGATTGTCTGCTCCGTTACTTCGATAAGCTTTATATCCTCTGCCTTCTTGCTGTCAAGAATTTCAACTGCCTTAAATGCCAATTCTTTCGGTAACATGACTTTCAACCTTTCTGTTTATTCATAACAATTTCATTGTAGCATCCGATACTGTCGGGATGGATGATTCCGCCTTTTTCCGCCAGATCGGATATCGTGAACGCAAGACCGAAGAACATCGCTTCTTCAAGTGATTTTACGGATAAATCTCTCATTTTGTCTATTCCGTCATACGTTCTGTCTGCAGATGCAAAATCTGCTATAAAAATTATTTTTTCAAGTAAACTCATTCCCCGCCGTCCCGTTGTATGATAACAGACGGCATTAAGAGCATCCTCGTCGGAAATGAGTCCCTCATTTTTAAGGAATGCGCAACCCGCTTTTGCATGCCACAGTTTCCCCGAAGAGAATTCCTCGTCGGAAAGCTGTATTTCCGCCTTCGCGATTTCGTAAAGCTGTTCTTCCCGCGACGAATCCTTCATGACATCGTGCAGAAGCCCGACCGTATAAGCCTTTTCGCAATCTTCACCGTAAATCCGTGCAAGCTCTTTTGCACAGTCCGCAACACAAAAAGAATGATGCAGTCTGTACGGTGACAGTCTGTCACGGAGTAAACGTCTGTAATGTGTGTTTTCGTCGTGATAAAGCTTCTTTTCAGCAATAAACGATGAGATTTTTTCTCCGACAAAATCCGACACATTTTCTCCGAGTCGCACCTTTTCGCGTATCTCGGTAGAACTCATTTCGATCGGTTCGAAATCATCGATTACCGTACAGTTTTCATCGGGAAGCCGAAGGCCCTTTTCGCGTGTTGCCGCGCAAATACGGCACAGCTTCAAAATATCCTTGTGCCGATACCACATATGAAAGCTCAGAAGCATGTCCGATCCCATCAAAAAGCACAGCTCATCATCGGGATAAATCTCTTTAAGTGCTTCAAGAGTTTCGACAGTATAGCTTTTACCGCCTCTGTCGATTTCAATCGTACTGATTTCGCACCGCGGATCATCAAACATCATACGGCACATTTCCATCCTGCTCTCACAAGAAACACTGCTGTCACTCAGCTTATGCGGAGGCTCAAACGTCGGAATTATCAGGACTTTATCAAGTCCCAGCCTGTCCGCCACAGTTTCAACAAAATGCTTGTGTCCGAGATGAGGAGGATTGAACGTACCTCCGAAAATTCCGACAGTCATATTATTTGATATTAACGTGATTTGTCATGATGTTGCCCGTTGCAACATAGAGCAATATGCAAACCACTGCCTCAAAGATGTATCCGAGAATCGGAATCTTTATGAAAATGCTTGCATTGTCGGCAAGGCCTATGAGGGCTCCGCCGATATCAAGTCCGATGCCCGATGAGCCGACTGCAAGATATACGGGAAGATATGCCGAAGCGATGGTTGCTATCTGAATTACAACGTAAACGGCGAAGTAGATGAGAATCGCAATAAGAACGGGGTTGTACTTCTGGCATTTCTTCGTGTTTGCAACAGACAGCGAAAAAGCTACCTTGAAGATAAGGAAAAGAGCCTTTACGAAAAGGTAGATAACGATAACGGAGATAACCTTGATTGCCGTGCCTGCATCGGGAAAGCCCTGCATGCTCTGGAGCATCTGATAGATCATCTGAAGCGTCTGTTTGAGGTTATCACTCGTCTGTGCCGTCCAGTAGAAAACGAGAAAAGCCACAACGCCGATTGTAAAAATAAAGCTGATGGAAACCCAGATGAGGGCAACAATTGTTTTGCTTGCAAGAATCTGTTTTCCCGTTACGGGAAGAGTGAATGTAAGGTAACCCTGTGCACCGTAAAGCGACTTGTTGAATGAGCCTACGATCGAGAACAGCGTGATGACGAGAGCGCCGATACAGATACCGCCGAGAACGACGGAGCTGAGTATCATAAGTGTCCTGTTCTTGATAAGGAAAACCAATACCATTACGGCAAAGGTGATTGCCGCCGACAGAAAAATGCCGAACATTGAATGTGCCGTGGATTTAAAATCATTTTTAATCAACTTGCCAAGCATACTGGAAAACCTCCTTGAACAATTCTTCAATAGTACGTCCGCTTTCTCTGACTTCATCGACGGATGCTTTAAGAAGCACCTTGCCTCTGCCGATCATGAGTACGGAATCAAAAATTCTTTCGACGTCGTAGATAAGGTGAGTTGAAAGAAGAATGGTTGATCCCTCGGGATGATTCTTCATGATGGTATCGAGAATAAAGGCTCTCGCCGCAGGATCGACACCGCCGAGAGGCTCGTCGAGAACGTAGAGCTTCGCATTTCTGCACATTACAAGCAGAAGCTGTAATTTTTCCTGCATTCCCTTCGACATCGACTTGATGGTCTGCTTGGGAGGAAGCTGGAAGGTGTCAAGCATCTTGTACGCCTTTTCCCTGTCGAAATCCGCAAAGAAATCCGCAAAATATTCGATGGCATCGACACAGCGCATCCAATCTGCAAGGTACGTTTTTTCGGGCAGATATGCGACCATCGCCTTTGTGTGAGGATCCGCTTCGTGACCGTCGATATATGCGTGTCCCGAATAATCCTTGATAAGTCCTACAAGAATTTTGATAAGTGATGTTTTACCGCTTCCGTTGGGGCCTAAAAGTCCGATAATCTGACCGCCTTCGAAAGAGAACGAAATGTCATCGAGAACGAGATGACTTCCGTACGATTTGCTCAAATGATCAACTTCAATAAGTGCCATTCTTTTATCCTCCTAAATATTATTAATCTTCGTTGAGCTTGATTTCCTTAATAACATCTTCAGGTATAGCTTCTCCGTGACGCACTCCGAAAATGCAAAGCATCGAAAGTGCAAAGCAGATGGGACAGTAAATGAACAGAGAGGCATACGTTCCCGAAATAACTCTGACAAGACCGTAAACGATGGGAGTTGCGATTTGTGCAGAGAACGTCGCTGTGTAGTAATAACCTGTAAATGTACCGACTTTTTCAAGTCCTCCGATCTCAAGAACAAGAGGAAGAGTGTTTACCGTTATCATCATGTTGGCAAAACCGCCAAGTACAAGCGCAACCCATACGAGAGCAATTACCGGATATCCTGCAATCTTTTCCGCAATAAGATAAACGATAAATGCGGAAATGAAAAGCGAAAGTCCGAGAATGATCGTCTTTTTCCTGCCGATCTTCTTGCCGAGGAATCCCGCGGGGATTGCACCGAGTGCCGTCGATACGGCAAAGAAAGTCATCATGAATGTAGCTTCACCGCTTGCCTTGCCGAGTATCTCGGCTGCAAAGAGTGCAAAATATGTCTGAATGGAGTTTGAGCCGCAGAAGAGGAAAAACAGTCCGCAGAGCATAAGTATAAGACTTCTTCTTTCCGCCTTTGAAAGCTTCATCGCTTTAAGCTTCGCTTTTTCCGCCTTGGCAGCTTCTTTCTGTATCTTTCTCTTCTGTGCGGCATCAGCTTCCTTTACCGCATCAACAGAAAGTCTGCTGTCGGGCTCTTTTACGAAGAATGTAACAACCAGCGTACAAAGAACCATGACGATTGCCGCAAAAGCGAATACGTAGGGTATATAGATATCTTCCTGTGTGCTCTTATCGAAGCCGAAAACAGCACAGACGATAGTTGCCGCAACAAGTGCAAACAGTCCGCCCACACCGCCGATAAGGTTAATTACCGAGTTACCCTCGCTTCGAAGAGCGGGAGGTGTAAGATCGGGCATCAGCGCAACGCAAGGTGCGCGCCAGAGTGACATAACAAATACGAATCCGATTATGCAGGCCATGAGTGACGGTATATTCGGCATACGCGGAATCAGTATGAACAGTATTGCCGCCACGGGAGCACCGATCATGATGAAGGGCTTTCTTTTACCGAAACGTGTGTGGCATCTGTCGGAAAGCTTTCCGAATGCCGGCTGAAAAATAACGCCGAAAATATTGTCGAATGTCATTATAAAACCGATGAACAGCGGCACGAGTGTAAATCCGGCTGCTGCCGATCCTACATTTTCACCCTGTGCCTCCATAAAGGTAAGCAAAAACGGGAATTTTTCCGCCAGCATCATGCTCCAACGCGCTATGGTATCCGAGGCGCTGAGCATTTTGTTAAGCAACGTGGTGACATAGGGATCATAAACGCCCCATGCGATTGAAGATGCCATAAACGCAAATCCCATCAGAATCGTTTTGCCGTAATTAAGCTTCAATTCGCCTGAATTTTTGGTTTTGTTCACTGTTGTCATCTCCTCTTATTTCAAGAATCCCTCGATGATTATCTCTTCGGCTTCACTCTCGCAAAGTCCGAGTGTCTGCAATTTGATAAGCTGATCGTTATTTATTCTGCCGATTGCCGCCTCGTGAACAATCTGTGCGTCACAGTGATTCGCCGAAATCTCGGGGATTGAACGAATCTTTGCACTGTCCATGATTATCGAATCGCACTGAACGTGTGCCTGACACGGAGCATTTCCGACCGCTCTCGGATAGAAAATCTGACTTGAATCATCCTTACCGACAGAGCGCGAAATTATCTGTGCAGATGCGCCTTCTCCGTTGAGATTTATCTCCATGTCCGATCTTGCAAACTGCTTGCCGTGCGTCATAAGTCTTTCGGTAATAATCAGTTTTGCACCCTTGTCGAGATTCGCCGTCATTTCTCTCTTTGTGGAATCGACACCGCGTATCTGTACCGATTCCATTTCACACACGGCATCCTCCGCCATGTCAACAACCGTAGTGGGATTGAGTATTCTTTCTCCCGTACCTTCTCCCTCTCCGTAATGCTTTTCAATGTATTTCAGATGTGCACCCTTTCCGATAAAGAAACGGTGTATACCGTCGTGCTGAGATGTTTCGCATCCCGAATTGTGAATTCCGCAACCTGCAACCACCGTAACAACGGCACCTTCGCCTATGTAAAAATCATTGTAAACCTTGTCGGTTATACCCGATTCCGTTATAACGACGGGAATGTGAACATTTTCCGCCTTCGAAAACGGTGCAATACGGATATCAATTCCGGGTTTATCGGTTTTCGTAACAATTTCAACGTCCTTCGTCGAACGTCTTTCTATACCTTCACCGTTTCTTCGGATATTGTAAGCACCGTCCGTCGGAATGACTTCAACATCGGATATCTGCTTCAAGAGTCCCGATACAATATCATCTCTCATGAAAGTGCCTCCTTTCCTCTGAAGCCGCAATCATCGCCGAATTCTCCGAGAAGCTTCGGGAATACCTCTTCTCTGCTTCCCTGAGTTCTTATTTTTCCGTTTGCAATAACGAGAATCTCATCGGCAAGCTGCATAATACGTTCCTGGTGTGAAATCAGAATAACACTCTTATGCCTTCCTCTGCACATCATCTTGAAGCTTTCAACAAGCATTGTGAAACTCCACAAGTCAATACCTGCCTCGGGCTCATCGAAAATCGCCACGTCGAGATCTCTCGCCATAAGTGTTGCTATCTCTATTCTCTTGACCTCGCCGCCCGACAGCGATGTATCGACTTCTCTGTTGAGATACTCTCTCGAACAAAGTCCGACGTTGGTAAGATATGCACAGCACTCGTCCTCGGGAAGGTCGCTTCCGTGTGCCAGCGACAAAAGTCTTCTGACCGTAAGCCCCTTGAATCTCGGCGGATGCTGAAAGGCATATCCTACGCCGAGTCGTGCCCTCTCCGTAATATCGAGATCCGTGATATCCTTGCCGTTCAGAAGTATCTGTCCCGATGTCGGTTTTTCGATACCCATGATGATTTTTGCAAGAGTTGACTTACCTCCGCCGTTAGGTCCCGTTATTACCAGAAATTTGTCATCCTCCAGTGTATAACTTATATCATTTAAGATTTCTGTTTCTCTTCCGTCATCATTTATACGGAAGGAAATGTTTTTTAATTCCAGCATTTATAAACCACCCTATTTCTAAAACACCCAAAGCAATAATACCGTTTCGGCAACGAGAATCCAGAAAGTCAGTCCGAAACGCTCAAGAAATGCTCCTGCGCGTACAACCGTTGCTATCGGGTAAAGAATTACTTTTTTAAAGCCGTTGATTTCTCCGACTTTTTCAAACAGATTCAGCGAATCCTCGTAAAGCGGAAAAACATTTGACAAAAGCCAGATTCCGAAAATTCTCAGAACCGCACAAATTATAAACATCACGGAAACCGTACCCGTCTGCGGATCAATCGGAGTAACCCCGAGAACGTGCAGTTGCAAAAAAGAAACCGTCATCATCGGCAACGCAAACAGCACCTGCAGAAATCCCGGCAAACAGCAGAAAATAAGATTCCCCGAAACACCCGTCACAAGATCGTGTTCAACGTGTCCGAAAAGCTCATTCATCCTCATGTATGAAGCGTTCTCGACGGGCACTTTGAAAACCTTTAATATTATGTGTTCATAAAACGCTCTGATAACTGTTCCCGGCAAAGACAAAAGCTTCGGTATAAGGTACAAAACCGTCATATTATCTCCGCCTTTCCGTTAATAAACACATCCTCAATCGAAAGCTCACCGTCAATAACCTTTTGTGTGGTTTCGTCGCACATTCCGTACTGAGAAACATCGTCAACCGCCTCCTTGTCGTCGACAAGCTGTGCACAAAGAGTTGTCATATTGATGACTCCCTGAGTAAGAAGAGATGTATCCCCCGTAAGATACGCATAATAATAAGCATAATAATACGCATAATTATACGAAACCTCGAATGCCGTCACCGCGTCCCCCTGCAAAAGCAGAAGTGCACACTGATAAACGGTAAAGTCTATGTTTTCGGCAAACACCTGTTTTGCCTTTCTTGTCACCTGACTCTCTTTTCCGGAAAGATACAGATTGAAAACGGCATCTGCAAGCTCACTGTTCTCGCTGTCGCCGTCGAAGCTTGCCTTATCGGCAGCTTCCGTATTTCCTTCAAGCAGATTATACTTTATCAAAAGCTTATAGTATGTGGGCGATGACGGTGAAAATTCATTCAGCTCTTCAATTATCGCGAAGGTTTTTTCCGTGTCGCCCTTTTTGTAATAGGCTTCGGCAAGCCATTCGTAGGCTTCCGTAATATTTCTGTTTTTGGTGAGAACAAAGCTTGCCGTTTCCGCCGCCTTGTCAAAATCGCCCATATCAAAAGCGGCAGAAACAAGAGTGGATCCGTAAACCTGATATTCACCGGGAAGGTAAACTATCATTTCGTCGAGATATTCCTTCACCTTTTCGTAAAGCTCTTCTTTTCCGCTGTAATAAAGCCCCGTTACCGATGCTTTAAAATACTCGACATATCCTTTTTCGTAATCGGATGTACATTTCTGTTTTTCATTCTCAAGCTCAGCCATAATCTCATCATATCTGAGATCCTCGCCCGACGTAAACGGATATGCTTCGTTTATTTTCTGCACCCTGGAAAAAACCTTGTCATACGCATCTTTTACCGAAACATACTTTGAAAAAACGTCATTTTCTTTAATGACATCCTTATTGAAAAGACCTTTCGCCAGAACACCCGCTTCATACTCGGAATCGGAGTATGCCTTTATTTCACAGTACTTCTCAAAAGTTTCCGTTCCGGGCACAAAAATCTTCTTTTCCCCGAGGAAGGTAAACCTCTCTTTGATTGACGTATCGGTTTTATCCGCCATAGTCATTACCGTATTCTCATAAATATCGAAAGCATCATGAAGACAAGCGGAATCAACCGCAACACTTACACTGTTTACGGCTTTAACAAACGGGACTGTAAGACAAGTAAAATAAACGGCAATAACCGATGCCGCTGCAAAAACCAGCGCTATCGGCAAACAGTACCATCTGATATGCGTTCTGAGCATCTTTTCGTTGCATTCGATGCAACGGTCGCTGTTGCCTTCGAAGTGAGATGTTCTTTTTATCTCACCGCAGACAGAACACACTTTTTTACCCTTCGGAACCGAAAATCCCGAACGTTCCTGTTCCATCAAGGTCCGCAACATCCTTTCCTTCCGATACAGATAATAATACATTATCTATCCTACCACATATTTCCTTGTTTTTCAAATAAAAATTTAAACATTCACAAAAGATTTAAAAATATTTACACTTTATGTTAATATTTTCCGATTTTTCTTCTTTCATAAGGTATTCTATGAGCAGATTTCGGAATTCTTCAACCGTTTTCACATTGCAATACGGTGCTATTTCGCCTACTCTCGCTTTAACCGAAGCTACTCCGTTTGCCATAAGCTTCTCCCTGTTCGGCGTAAGTATCTTTTCCATTTTTTCAAAATCGCACTTAAAAAGCAACGTCCCGTGAAAAAGAATTCTTCCGTTTTGTATCCGACTCGCGGTACCCGATATCTTTTTTCCGTCGAGAAGAATATCATTTTTTCCCGACAGCTCTGTTTCAACGCCAAGACTTTTCAAAAAATCACGGATCGGCTGTGTGAATTTTTCAAGAGTCGGTATTGAGCTGTCATTCTTTATAAACGAAAAATTGATATTGTTTTCGTCGTGATAAACAGCCCCTCCGCCCGTACTTCTTTTTATAACGGGAAGGGTGTTTCTGTATTCCTTTGCAACTTCATTTTCCACGATCTGATTTTTCCCTATCACAACGCACGGTGAATTCTGCCAGATGAATATAAAATTTTCACGCCGCTGTGAAAAAAGAAATTCCTCAGCGGCGATATTATTTTCGGGATCTTTACTTTTTTGCAGTACGAGATATGGGGATTCTGTCAAAAACAGCATTGCATCACCGTTCTGTCAGCAAATTTTCGGAGCATTGTTCAAAAGATAACACTCCGCTTCGGCGCACCAAAGACCGTTATTTTTCTTGCAGATCTCATGAAGCTTCCTGAACATGGGATCGGTTTTTCCGAGTTCCTCGAAGCTGTCTATTTCCGTAAGGGGAAGAGAAATCTCTGTGTATATCAGCTTTTTGCCTCCCTGAATCTGGGGAAGCTTCAACGTCGTGTCGATTACACAGTCAAGACCGCCGACATGGGTAACAAGGGCTGCGGGATTGAGTTTTCCGTCGCTTATCATTTCAAGCGCCTTTCTCATATCGGAAGCGTTACCGCCCGAAGTTCCCACCACGTGAGTTGAG
Source organism: Acutalibacteraceae bacterium (assembly GCA_045537495.1). Taxonomy (GTDB): domain Bacteria; phylum Bacillota; class Clostridia; order Oscillospirales; family Acutalibacteraceae; genus UBA1425. The sequence continues at coordinate 49,448 of JAZSPN010000021.1, read as the reverse complement.
CTGTAATGAACATTGAAGAAATTGAACGGTGCCGAGAAGCTCGGATCCGTGGGCCCCGCAAAAAAGTTTATACAGCCGTCTGCCGCCAGGACCTTGTCTGCCGTTTCGACAAGAGAGGTGTTCGGTGCCAGAACAAAAACATCGTCAAAACCGTCCGAGGAAACCGATTTCAGTTTTTCGGCAGCATTGATGTTCCATGTGTTGAGATACATAAGCTCAACACCGTTTTTCTTTGCCTCTTCTTCCGTAAAGATTGAAGCCGCACGCGAAAGACGTACCGGGTTGATATCGGTAACAACGAGAAGCGACGGTTTCGTTTCACCGTGAATGGCATAGTCAATTGCCGCAAGTCCCATGGGGCCCGCTCCTGCAAGTATTGCCATTTTTCCGCCTTCGCGTATGCCCATCTTGTGAGTATATTCGCCTCTCGTCGTGTGATAGGAAGCGTTGAATGCACCTATGACACACGAAAACGGCTCCGTAAGCGAACCTTTATACATTTCCGTTCCGCTGTACGGCAAAAGGCAATCCATGAGCATAACTTCATTCGGGATGATGATATATGTAGCATCACCGCCGATATACCTGTAGGAATATCCGGGTGCATCGAGAGAGCCTTTATAGTTCAGTGCAGGCTGGATAACAAAACGACTGCCTTCCTTGTATCGGGAAGCCCACTTTGCACCCACCTTTACAAGCTCGCCACAGAATTCATGTCCGATGATAACGGGATTTTCATGAACATCAAAGGGAACCCTCTTATGCTCGGCACCCTGCTCGGACGCCTTGTACGATGACATACAAATGCTGTCGGAAACCACCTTTGCCAGGATCTCGTCATCTCTGATCTCGGGAAGCTCAAATTCCTCGAGACGGAGATCTTTTTTACCGTATAAACGGACAGCCTTGGTTTTCATGGAATCTTCTCCTTAAAAATCAATAAACTTTTGCATCAGTTTTGTGCCGTCGGGAATATAAATGCCTGTTTCTTTTGCAGAGTTTTCATTAATTGAATCCACACCGATTCTTTCGTCAGCACTGCTGTAAATCATGTACGGTACGGGATCGGATGCATGAGTCATTGTGACAATGGGAGTCGGATGATCGGGGAGAATCATAATCTTGTAATCACCCTGATCTTCAAGGTAATCGAGAAGCACGGGCAAAACAAGAGAATCGATAAGCTCGATTGCTTTCACCTTGTTTTCGGGCTCATTTCTGTGACCGCACTCATCGGGGGCTTCAAAATGAAGATAAACAAGATCCTGTCCGTTTTCCCATTCCTCAACAGCCGCTTTCGCCTTTCCGACAAAGTTTGTATCGAGATATCCCGTTACCCCTTCCACCTTCGGTGTATTCATGCCTGCAAGGAAGCCGATACCGCCGAGAAGGTCTACCGCGGTGATAATCGATCCTTTGAGTGAATAAAGCTCCTCGAAGGGCGGAAGCGTCGTACACGTGCCTTCACCCCAGAACCATACGGAATTCGCGGGAAGCTTACCTTCCGCAATACGCTTTTTGTTGACGGGATGATCCTTCAGGAGATCGTAGCTTTCCTTCATCATCTCGATAAGCCTTTCGGCATTCTCGTGATTTGAAAGATACTCTCCGATGACACGCTTCGAAATATCGTGAGGCGGTGTCATCTTGCCGAGATCGGTCGTTCCCTTGTGAACGATAAGGCAGTGACGGTAGCTCACACCGTTATAAAACGCATAGACGTCGTTGCCGAAATGCTCGGAAACCGTTTTTATAATTTCTGCCGCCTCCGCAGAGCTTATATCTCCGGCGGAGTAGTCCACCATCGTTTTATCTTCATACTTCTCTTCATCGCTGAGCGTTACCAGGTTGCAACGGAGTGCAACATCGTCCTTTGCCATCTGAATTCCGATGTTGGCAGCTTCGAGAGGTGAACGTCCCTTGTGATAGAGCTTGGGATCATAGCCGAGAACACTGAGATTCGCAATATCGCTTCCGGGCTTTAATCCGTCTGCAACCGTCTTTACAAGTCCGACTTCACCCTTTTGTGCCAGTGCATCGAAGTTCGGCTTATGTGCCGCTTCCATGGGAGTTTTTCCGTTCAGTGCAGGCACGGGATAATCCGCCATGCCGTCATACAGCACAATTGCATATTTCATAAGATCGCCTCTTTCTTAAAAACCGTTAATATTTCCCCGTTGCATAGCTCCGAGGATTTTGTATCTGACATCCTTGTAGTCTTTTTCAAGTGATGTTAAAAGCTCTTTTACATTCTGACGTTCCGTTGTACCGTCAGCGGGGCATCTGCTTTTCACTATCGGAAGATTTTCGTTTCTCGCCACTCTTGCACAGTCACTCTCTCTTGCAAAAACCATGGGACGGATCATGTGAATATCTTTTCTCGAAAGATATGTCAGCGGAGAAAAACAGCCGATACGCGCTTCATTGAGCAAATTCATCATAAAGGTTTCAACCGCGTCGTCCATATGATGTCCGAGAGCCAGCTTATTGCAACCGATCTCTTTTACAAGATCGTGAAGTGCACCCCGTCGCATTCTTGCACAAAGACTGCACGGATTCGCTTCTTTTCTGACATCAAAAATAATCGAGCCGATTTCCGTTCTCTTTATGACGTACGGAACATCTATGCTGTCGCAAAGCTTTTGTAATTCGGAATAGTCCGTTTCCTCTCCCGAAAAGCAAGGATCAACCGTTATTGCCGTCAACGTAAACTTTTTCGGATAAAAAAGCCTCATCCTCGCAAGGCAGTAAAGAAGTACAACGGAATCCTTTCCGCCCGACAGTCCTACCGCTATTCGGTCGCCGTCCTCTATCATGTTATAACGCTCCATGGCGCTGCGCATATATGACATCATTTTTTGCATACGGTTCAACCTAACATATAAATTATATTTAATTATATCATCATATTCCGAAAACTACAAGAGGTATATTGACAACGTGTTTTCCTTCAAGTACAATCAAAAAAAGGAGTGATAAAATGCCTTATACAAACATTTACTTCGAAAAAAGTGAAAATCCCGTTTTCTGTTACAGAAGCGGTCTTTGCGTTTATGAAGAAACTCTTCGGGACGGTGTACTCGTTTCCTCGGGCTACAATGCGGGAGGCTACGTTCTCAACACATTGAAAAACTGTCCGTCAAGACTCGACAAGAACACCTTCTGTGAGCCGTCCTCGTTCAACATCGAAATAGACGGTCAGTGCCTTGATTACGGACTCGAATTCGTTGATTTCACCGAAGAAAAAACTTCCGATAACGGCATAAAATCCGTACTGACTCTTGACAGCACTCTTAAAAAAATACGTTTCAGAATACATACTCTCCTTGACGGAACACAGATGTTTACAAGATTCATCGAGATTGAGAATCTCTCGGAAAACGATGTCAATCTCAGCAGACTGTGCGTTCTTTCGGGCGGTCTTGAAACGATGAACAAGGCAGAGCTTACCAACTGCCGTGACATAACGAAATATTACAGCCTCGGTTACTTCGACCGTGACGCATGGGGACGTGAAGGCGAATTTTCATGGCACGACATTCAGCCCCTAACCGTGTCCGTCGATTTCCGATTCGGCAGAGATCGCTTCAAGCATCCGCTCATGTTCATTCGCAACAACGTAACGGGAACATTCTTCTTCTCTCAGATTTCATGGACAGCAGGCTGCCGTTACAGTGTCGACTACACGACAGATTCCGAGTGCGGCAATACGGCGATATCCTTCAAGGCGGAAATCACTTCTCACAAGCCCCTCACCGTTATAAAAAGCGGTGAAACCTTCGTATCTCCCGAGGTCCACATGGGTGTTACGGCAGGTGATCTCGACGGTGCCGTAAACGAAATGCACGCCCACATAAGAAAATCCGTTCTCTGTAACAAAGAAGCCGATCCCTCCGCCTGCCTCGTCGGCTCGGGCATGGGTGCAGAGCACGATATGTCCGTTCAGACTTCAATCGAATATATCGACCAGATGTCCGAAATGGGCGCCGAGGTCTTCATCGTCGATGCAGGCTGGGTTTGTCCTCCCGACGAAGAAAACCGCTGGGGCGACTACAACGGCATCAACCTTCAAAACCGTGACCGTTACCCGAATTCCCTCAAAGAAATTTCCGACTACTGCAACAGTCGCGGTATGCGTTTCGGTCTGTGGGTAGATATCGAACGCCTCGGCAAGCTCTCCCCCGTATATCTCGAACACCCCGAGTGGCGCGCTGAAAATATCTTCGGTGAAAAATCGCGGAATCTTCTCGACCTTTCGAATCCCGAAGCCGAGAAATGGGCAGAGTCTGAGCTTTCAAACATAATAACCGAGTGCAACGTTGAGCTTCTTCGAGTCGATCATAACATATCGCACCGCGAATACTTCACCGTCCGCGACGGAGAATGTCTTTCGGTAAAGCATTTTGAAGCAGTCCACAGAATCTACGACAACCTTCACAAGCGTTTCCCCGAACTGATCTTCGAAAACTGTGCAGGCGGAGGAGGAAGAAGCGACCTCGCCATGATGAAGAGCTTCAATCATACCTGGGTATCCGACTGGCAGAAGGTCCCCCATTCCGTCATGATTACAAACGGCATGACCATGGCACTTCCTCCCGAGAGAGTAGACCGTCTTTTTGCGGGAATGGGCTGTCACACGGTCGGATCCCTCGATGCCCACATGAGAAACGTAATGCTCACCCACATGTCGCTCAACGTAATCGCCCCCACCGATGTGGAGATAAATACCGATCAGATGGACTTTGTAAAGCACAGCGTCGGCATTTACAAGAGCTTTATCAGAAAATTCCTGCCGACCTCAAAAATCTATCACCATACTCCCGAGGTTGCAAAGTCACTCGACGACGGCTTCTGTGCACTCGAAGTCGCTTCCTTTGACAAAAAACAAGGTGCACTTGCACTGTTCACCCTCACCATGCCGAAGGAAAGCAGTTTCAACATAATTCCGAAAGGACTCAGCCGTTCGTATAATTACAAAGTAACTCTCGACAACTCGGGCGATACATTCACGTTAAGCGGTTATGAGCTTATGACTCACGGCATCACGGTTTCCGTACCGTCGGCACTTCGTTCAGAGCTCATCCTCTTTGATGCAGTATAAAATCATTCAACAACTTAACAAACAAAAAAGTGGCTCACATCTGAATGTAAGCCACTTTAAAATTTTTATTCAATTATTCGTCGCAACCGTCGCAGCAACCGCAATCACAGTCATCGTCGAAATCGAATTCGAGAAGCTCGTTGCAAGCGGGACAGTTGAGAGATCCGTCTTCAAGAACACCTGCATCTACGCAAATAACCTCGCCGCAAGCGGGGCATTCAACCTCGAAGCAATCGTCTTCGTCCTCGTCGAAGAACTCGTCGTCGTCCATCTCGTCATAAACGAAAGATTCAAGCTCGTCGAGATCCTCGTCAACTGCATCAAGCTGTTCGTTGATGAGAGCAATGCTGTCCTCGATATCGGCCGTTGTCAATGCAAGATCATCGATAACATCCATGATCGCGTTGAACATCTTTGTTTCGGGCTTTTCGGAATCAAGTCCGAGACCTTCTGCAAGTCCTCTGAGATAAGCAGCTTTTTCTGTTAATGTCATGAGAAAAACCTCCATGCTGTATGAAATTATTTTGTGCCATTATGCACGGCTGAGATATTCACCTGTACGGGTATCTACCATGATATCTTCACCCTCGTCGATGAAGAGAGGAACCTTAACCTCTGCACCCGTTTCAAGCTCTGCGGGCTTTGTTGCGTTTGTAGCTGTATCGCCCTTGAAGCCGGGATCCGTCTTTGTAACCTTGAGAGTTACCGTTGTGGGAGGCTCAAGACCGAAAACATTGCCCTTGTAGGAAAGGATACGGCAAACAACGTTTTCCTTGACAAACTTGAAGCTGTCGGGAAGATCGCTTGCGTTAATGGGAATCATGTCGAATGTTTCGGGATCCATGAAGTAGTAAAGATCGCCGTCATTGTAAGAATATTCCATCTCTTTACGCTCAATATAAGCCGTCGGGAACTTGTCTGTCGGGCTGAAAGTACGCTCAACAACAGCACCGCCGATAACGTTTCTGATCTTTGTACGTACGAAAGCAGCGCCCTTACCGGGTTTTACGTGCTGGAATTCGATGATCTGGTAAACCTGACCTTCCATTTCAAAAGTTACGCCGTTTCTGAAATCGCCTGCTGATACCATAATATTATTCCTCCGATTTTCATTTTTACTGATTTATTTTATAACAAATACACTATTATTTCAAGTGTTTTTCAATAATTAGTTGCGTTTTATTGAATAAAATACAAGCTTACGGCAGTGTACATTCGGATTTTGCGCAAAAAATCATTGAATCTCCTGCATTTTCACGCTCCGACAAGCAAAAATCAACATTGAACGTACCGTTTTTATCTGTCGGATAAAGCATTTTTATGACATATTCATTTGTTTTTATGTCGGTGCTTATCTGAATATCTTCTGTCGGAACAACCTTTTTCTCCCCGTTTTTCTCCGTCACCAGTGCATAATACACATTTGCGGGATCGGACAAGGAGGAATCTATTTGCGTTTTCTTCGAGAATCGCATTATAAATCCGTGAAGCTTTTCGCCCTCTTGCCAAAATTCGCACGCGACATCGTCGCCCGATATTTCTTTGTCCGCCGTAACGGTCACATAGGGATCAACGATGACCGCATTCTCCTCATCGGCATATCCTGCCGCCGTCTGACTGTGGATATCCGTTTCATCTCCTTTGCACGCTGCAAAAGAGAATATCAGAATCAAAGAGATGAAAAGTGCCGTAATTTTTTTCATCATCAAAAAGCACCTCTTCGAATTATTTTTTGCCCGTTGAGCCGAATCCTCCGGCACCTCTTTCGGTTTCGTCGAGAGTATCGGTTTCTTCGACGGGCATAAGTGATACAGGCATCACGACAAGCTGTGCAATTCTTTCCGACGGAGATATAACGTAATCCTCGTCGGACTGATTGACAATACCGACTCCGATTTCTCCTCTGTAATCGCTGTCGATAACTCCGACACCGTTGAGAAGTCCGAGTCCGTGCTTTATCGCAAGTCCGCTTCTGGCAAAAACAAATGCCGCATATCCGTCTGTCGGTAAAGCGATTGCTATTCCCGTCGGAACAAGTGCATGACCGCCCGCCTTCACCGTAAGCGGTTCTTCGATCGATGCGCAAAGGTCTATTCCGGCACTTCCGCCCGTCGCTCTTTTCGGCACTATTGCACCTTCACGGACTTTTTTTATTTTGAGTGTTTCCATATACGTTCCTTTCATCAGCTGTTGCTGATACCAAGACGCTTCGCCATTTCCGCCGTTTTGAGCTCAAGAAGCTTTGAAACGCCCTCTTCCTGCATTGTTACACCGTACAGAATATCCGCCTCTTCCATCGTACCGCGTCTGTGCGTAATAAGAATAAACTGCGTATTCTTCGTCATACGGCGGACATACTGTGCGTATCTCGTAACGTTAACATCGTCAAGTGCCGCTTCGACCTCATCGTATACACAGAACGGTGCCGGCGAAACTTTAAGTATCGCAAACAAAAGTGCAATTGCCGAAAGTCCCTTTTCACCGCCTGAAAGAAGATCGATATTCTGGACATTCTTTCCGGGAGGCTGAACACGTATGCTGATATTACATTCGAGAGGCTCCGTCGGATCGTCAAGCACAAGCTCCGCTTTTCCTCCGTCGAAAAGCTCTGCAAAGGTTTCTCCGAAGAACGAATTTATTCTTGCGAACTGCTCTCTGAATCTCTCCGACATCTTGCCCGTAAGGTCGCCTATGAGAGTCAGAAGCTCCTCCTTCGACTTCTCGATATCGTTTACCTGTCCGCTCATATATTCATATCTCTCGGATACTTCCTTATATTCCTCGACAGCCCCGACGTTTACGTTTCCGAGTGCACGGATCTTGTTTCTGACCTCCTGCAATGTTCTGAGTGCCGACTGCGGATCCTCGGGAATGCTTCCGACCTCTTCCGCTTCTCTGAGCGTAAGTCCGTATTCGTCATACAGCTTATCTTTCGCACCCGCAAGCGCACTGTCCATATTCTTCTTTTGCTCTTCAAGACGTGCAAGCTCTGAGCCCAGCGACTCCTTGACGGAAAGCTTTTCCTTTTCCTCCGCACGGAGTTTTGAATCCTTCGCTTCGTTCGCCGTTCTGTTTTCGATAAGCTTTGCAATATGTCCCGTAATTTCCGCGCTCTTTTTGCGGATATCCGCGGATCTTTCTTCAAGCTCTTTTATCGTTTCTTCCGTTTCCGCATTCTGTTTCTCGATATCCTCGATCTCTTTAAGAAGCGATTCAAGATACTCGCTGTTCATCTGCTTCGAACGCATACACGACTGTATTATCTCACGTCTTGCTTCTATATCCTTCTGTGCGGAAAGAATTTCAAGATTTATCTTTGACTGAAGTGCGGAAAGCTCTTCACGTCTGACTTCAAGCTCCTCACGGCTCTTTCCGATATCTCCGAGTTGCTCCTGAATGTCGTCGATAATTCCTGTTTTTTCCGCTATCGTAACAGCAGTTACACGTACCGTTTCCTGCTGTTCGCTTATTCTCACATCGTTAAGGGCTCTTTCTTCACGAAGCTCCGAAAGTGCCTTTCCGACAGATGCTTTTCTGTCAAGCACAAGCTTTAAATCGCCGTCTCTTCTGATAAGGCTTTCTTCCGCCCGTTTGAGATCTCCCTCTGTTCCGAGAAGATCGGCTTCCACACCCGATAACTCTTCAAGCAGTTTTTTATGCTCATCGAGAAGAGTTTCGATCTCTTTTTCAAGCTCCTTCGCAAGCTGCCGAAGCTTTTCAATTTCGTTGCTTCTGCTGAGGAAGCCCGAATTGTGTCCGCGCGATCCGCCCGTCATAGAGCCGCCCGCATTGATAACCTGTCCGTCAAGCGTAACTATCTTGAACGAATATCCGTATTTTTTCGCCATGGCAATGGCACTGTCGATATCTTCGGCAACAACGGTTCTTCCGATTTCGGAACGGATTATTTCATCGTATTTTCCGTCGTACCTGACAAGTCTGTCTGCCATGTCGACAAAACCGACACAATCGTCAAGTCCGTCTTCACCCTTGAAGGGCTTCGCCTTAACCGACGTCATCGGCAAAAACGTTGCACGTCCCGCTCTGTTCTGCTTCAGGAACTCAATCGCTCTCTTTGCATCGTTTTCGCTGTCGGTAACAATATGCTGAATTGCCGCTCCGAATGCGGTTTCAACCGCAACGGCATATTCTTCCTTTACACTGATAAGCTGTGCAATCGTTCCGTGTATTCCGCGGAGTGCGCCGTTTTTTGATTCTTTCATAACGGCACGTACACTGCCCGAATAGCCTTCCATATTTTTTTCGAGGTCTTCAAGCATCTTGGCACGTGCGTTTTTCTGATGTGCATCGAGTGTTTTGTCGTCGATTTTTTCTTTAAGAGCATCAGCCTTTTCCTTCCGTTTGCCTGCACGGAGTCTGTAACCCTCCAGAACATTCGAAAGCTCTTCGACTTTTGTTTGAAGCTCTTTTATTTCGGCATTACACTCCTCTTCCTCCGATTCAATATCGGAGAGAAGCGTACTTCTCGAAGAAATAACGGCATCAATATTGGAGGATCGTCCGCGTATCTCCTCGATTGACGACTGTGCCGCCGTATACCGTATCTTTTCTTCGGAAAGCTCAAAGGTTATGTCTGCCAGTTTTTGCGAAAGCTGTGCGCTCTTTTCTGCAAAAACACTGTTTTCATCACGGACACCGCTGATATTTTCAAGTGCCTGCTTCAACGCTTCGTTCTTTCCTCTTATGATTTCGGAAAGCTCTTCTATCTCTCTCTCCGCCGTTGCAACCTGATCGTCAACCTGACGTTCATCGTCATTCGACTTTTCAATATCCTTGCGAAGTCTTTCAACCGATGCCGAATTATGCTCTATCGTGTTACGGTTAACCGCCGCTTCGCCGTCTGTTCTCGTTGCGGTTTCTTCAAGCGTTGCAACCTCTGCTCTGAGATTTTCGATTTCGACGGTTATCTGCTGTCCCGCCGTGATAACCTCTTCAATCTCGTTCTCTATTTTGTTTATCTCATATTCCGCCTGTTCGTACTGTGCCGTCGCCAAAGAAAGCTTATGCTCCTGCTCAACAAGTCCTTTACGCGATTTTTCAATCGTATGTAACCAAAGACCTATTTCAAGCTCTTTTCTTTCCGCTGCAAGAACGATAAACTTCTGCGCTTTTTCGCTCTGAATTTTAAGCGGACCTATGCGGTTTTCAAGCTCTGTGAGAATATCTCGGATTCTCACGAGTTTTTCCTCTGCCTGATCAAGCTTTCTCGTTGCGTCAAGTCTTCTGTATCTGAATGCAGAAATACCCGCCGCCTCTTCAAGCATATCTCTTCTCTGTGAAGAACGCGATGAAATCATATCGGCAACTCTGCCCTGACTTACCATCGAATAGCCGTCACGGCCGAGTCCCGTATCCATGAAAAGCTCGTGAATATCACGAAGCCTTACCGTTTCACCGTTCATTATATATTCACTTTCGCCGGAACGGTAATATCTTCTTCCGACGGAAACTTCATCCTTGTCGCAACCCTCCAAAGAACGGTCCGTATTGTCAAGACGAAGCGTAACCTCGGCATAACCCAGAGGCTTTCTGATCCTCGTGCCGCCAAAGATTACATCTTCCATCTTGGCTCCGCGAAGATTCCTGGTTGACTGCTCACCGAGAACCCACCGTATGGCATCGGAAATGTTACTTTTTCCTGAGCCGTTAGGTCCGACTACCGCAGTAATACCGCTTCCGAAATTTAAAACCGTTTTGTCGGGAAAGGATTTGAAGCCTTGCAGCTCAAGTGATTTCAAAAACATCCTTTTGCCCGCGATACCGATAAGCACCGATATCGTTTCCTTTCTTTATTGATCGAGATTAATTCCCATCAGCATGAGAGCCTCTTTTGCCGCTTCCTGTTCGGCGACCTTTTTGCTCTTTCCGATTCCTCTGCCGATGACGTTGCTGTTCAGATGAACCTCAACCTCAAATCTCTTGTCGTGATCGGGACCGCTTTCCCCGACATGAACATATTCTACATTTTCCTCGGGATTTTTCTGAGTTATTTCCTGAAGCTTCGTTTTGTAATCGTGGAATGAGCTGACCGTTTTTGCCGACTCCCTGACAAAGCCCAGAACGAATTTTTTTGCTTCCTCGATTCCGCCGTCAAGATAAATTGCCGCTATCAGTGCTTCGAAAGCATCTGCAAGTATTGACGGTCTTTCTCTTCCGCCCGTGAAAACCTCACCTTTTCCGAGAAGCAGAAATTCACCGAGTCCGAGTTTTCTTGCAAACACGCACAGCGACTTTTCGCAAACCGTTGATGCCCGCATCTTTGTAAGCTCGCCCTCGGGGCAGGATTCAAGATTCTTGTAAAAATATTCTGCCGTTATAAATCCGAGTACGGAATCCCCGAGAAACTCGAGTCTTTCGTTACATTCTCCTCCTCCCTGTTTTTCGTTGACGTACGAGGAGTGCGACAATGCACGTAACAGCAAAGACGTGTCCTTAAAATTATAATCTATCCTTTTTTGAAGTAAATCGATATCCGTCTGCATGATGACATCCCACCAGTTCCGTGTACGGTACCGTTCCTTTCACTAATATTATTTTGCAATGCCAAGTGCTTCCCTCATGGCACAAATGCCTCTTTCGGCAATAGCCTCGTATCTGAGCTTTTTATCCCTTATCTTTTCGGGAAGCGGAGGCAATATGCCGAAATTTGCACCCATCGGCTGGAAATTGCCCGAAACGGATGACGAAACGTGTCTGCAAAGTGCTCCCGTCATCGTTTCTTCGGGAGGTATGAACGCTTCTTTCCCCGTAAGCCTTCTTGCAAGATTCATTCCCGCAAGAATTCCCGATGCCGCCGACTCCATATAACCTTCAACTCCCGTAATCTGTCCCGCAAAATAAATATACGGGTTTTCGATCACGGAAAAGTCACTGCCGAGAATCTTCGGAGAGTTCAGAAAAGTATTGCGGTGCATAACCCCGTATCTGACAAATTCCGCATTTTTAAGTGCGGGTATCATAGAAAAAACTCTTTTCTGCTCGCCGAATTTCAGATTCGTCTGGAATCCGACAAGATTGTAAAGCGTGCCCGCTTCGTTTTCGCGCCGAAGCTGTAATACCGCCCACGGACGGTGACCTGTTCTCGGATCACGCAGTCCCACGGGCTTTAAAGGTCCGAAACGCATCGTATCCGCACCTCTCGATGCCATTATCTCAATAGGCATACAGCCCTCGTAAACATTCCTGCCCTTCTCAAAGTCGTGAAGCTCCGCCCTTTCGGCCCCCGTAAGCGCCTCATAAAAGGCTTCATACTCTTCCTTGTTCATGGGGCAGTTCAGATAATCGTCATCTCCGCCTCTTTCATATCTCGATGCGGAAAACGAACATTCGGGATCAATGCTTTCAGCCGTAACAATAGGTGCCGCCGCATCGAAAAAGCTCAAAAATCCTCCGCAAAGGTTTTCGATACTCTTTGAAAGAGCTTCCGATACAAGCGGACCTGCCGCAATTATAACGGGGCAGTCCGTCGGTATCTCTGTTACCTCTTCACGAACAACCATTATATTGCTGTCCGACTCTATACGTTCCGTGATAAGAAGTGAAAATTTTTCTCTGTCAACAGCCAAGGCTCCGCCTGCCGGGACCTTGCATTTTTTTGCGGCCTCAACACAAACGGATCCCATAAGCTCCATTTCATGTTTCAGAAGTCCTGCCGCTGAGCCGAGTCGTTCCGCCTTCAAAGAATTTGAGCATACAAGCTCTGCAAGATTTTCCGATTTATGTGCCGGTGAAAAACGTACCGGCTTCATCTCGAAAAGGGTGACCTTTATTCCGAAAGAGGACAGTTGAGCTGCCGCTTCAACTCCTGCAAGGCCTCCGCCTATTACAACACAATTATTCATCATCTTTTTTATCTTTGCGTTTACGCGGAGATTTCTTCTCGAATCCGCAGTTTTCGTTTGAGCAGGCAATTATTCCGCCCTTCTTCTTGAACATCGACTTTCCGCATTCGGGGCAGTTTTCTCCCGCCGGCTTATCCCACGTGCTGAAATCACACTGTGGCCATGATTCACATCCGTAGAATACATATCCCTTCTTGGAACGCTTCTCTATAACCTTGCCGCCGCACTTGGGACAGGTTGCTCCCGTTTCCGAAACAAGGGGCTTCGCATTCTTACATTCGGGATAACCGGGACACGCCAAAAATCTGCCGAAACGTCCCGTCTTTATCACCATCATTCTGCCGCACTTTTCGCACGGAATATCCGTTACATCTTCGGCAAGAGTGATCTTGACATCCTTCATCTCCTCTTTCGCCTTTGCAAGCGTCTTTTCCAGATCGTCATAGAAGGTATGAAGTATTCTGACATAGTCCTCGTTACCGGATCCCACCTCGTCAAGTGAGCTTTCCATCTGTGCGGTAAACTTTACGTTGACGATTTTCGGGAATCTCTCTTTGAGAAGCTTCGTCGTTGCCTCTCCGAGTTCCGTGGGACGAAGAAGCTTTGCCGATCTCTTGATGTATCCCCTTTTAACGATTGTCGTTATAATGGACGCATAGGTACTCGGTCTGCCGATACCCTCTTCTTCCATCGCCTTGATAAGCGTCGCTTCCGTAAATCTCGACGGGGGCTGTGTAAAATGCTGGTTGTCGGAAAGCTCTTTAAGCTTTACGGAATCCCCCTGAGAAAGCTCGGGAATCTTTTCATCCCTGCCGTCCTCGCCGTCATCGTAAAGCTTCGTATAACCGTCAAATTTTATGCTGTAACCCGATGCCATAAACGAACAGTACTTGCCTGCCGCCTCATCCGCCTCGGTAGCTCCCTTGATTTCCGCCTTGACCGTATTCTGGACACAGCTTTCCATAAGACTCGCCATGAAACGCTTCCAGATCATGTCGTAAAGCTTGAACTGGTCGGAAGTAAGGCTGTCCTTTACCTTTTCCGGTGTAAGAGAAGGCGTCGTCGGACGTATCGCCTCGTGACCGTCCTGAGCATTCGCTCTCGATTTGTAATAACGGGGTTTATCGGGAAGATAATTATCTCCGTAAGTTTCTTTTATAAATTCGTTTGCAAGAGCACGTGCATCTTCGGATATACGGAGAGAGTCGGTTCTCATGTACGTGATAAGACCGATAGCTCCGATTCCCGCAACATCAACACCTTCGTAAAGCTCCTGAGCGGCACGCATCGTTCTCTGCGCCTGGAAGCCAAGACGGTTCGACGCTTCCTGCTGAAGTGTTGAAGTTATAAAGGGAGGCGCCGGATTCTTCTTTCTCGTTCCCCTCTTGACGGATTCCACCTTGTAATTTGCATTTTCAAGTCGTTTAAGGTACATATCCGACTGTTCTTTGCAGGTAATTTTAACTTTTCCCGTTTCATCGCCGACAAAAGAGGCATTAATAATTTTTCTCTGCGTATTGATAAACTTTGCATCAAGTGTCCAGTATTCTTCGGGAATGAATGCCGCAATTTCCTCTTCTCTGTCAACAATAAGTCTGACCGCAACACTCTGTACACGGCCCGCCGATAATCCGCGTCTGATTTTCTGCGACACGAAAGGACTTATTCTGTAACCGACAAGTCTGTCGAGAATTCGTCTTGCCTGCTGTGCGTTGACAAGATCCGTGTCAACGGCACGGGGCGCCGACATACCGTTCTGAACACCCGTTTTGGTGATTTCGTTGAATGTAACTCTGTTCTTTTCGTTAAGATCAAGCCCCAGTATCGTTGCAAGATGCCATGATATTGCTTCTCCCTCACGATCCGGGTCGGTTGCAAGGTAAACTGCTTCGCTTTCGGATGCCATCTGCTTGAGATCCTTGACGAGCTTTTCCTTTCCCTTTATTATCGCATACTTCGGAGCAAAATCATTCTTGACGTCAACACTGAGCTTCGCCGCGGGAAGATCCCTTACGTGTCCCATCGACGACGTTACTTCATATCCCTCGCCAAGATATTTCTTTATACTCTTTGCCTTTGCCGGAGACTCTACTATTACCAGTTTTCCCATAATTCGCTCCTATCAAATATATATTAAACAATAATGTATCTTTTTCCTTGTATCATTTTAATGAAACCATATATTTCAAGCTCTGTCAACGCTGTAAGAACTCGATTCGGCTCTAATTTTGTCAGATCGACTATTTCGTCCGTATAAAGCGGTTTATCGCAAAACACTCCGTACACCTTCACGGAATCCTCCGACATTCCTTCGGACAAAGGTCTTTTTTCACCGATCGGCTCAACACTCACAACAGAATTGCCGTGTTTCTTTACGGTTTCGTCACTTTTTGCAGATTTCATCAGATTGCGTGTCATGTCCGTTGCCGAAATCTCGTTCGGAAAATCATAAATCCACACATATTCGGAAAGGACATCTTTCGCCGAAAATACAGGTTTCGCACCCTCACGGATAAGCTTGTTTACGCCCGTGTAATCAAGACTCGTTATATCTCCCGGTACCGCGAAAACATCACGTCCCTGTTCGAGTGCAAGCTTCGCCGTTATGAGCGATCCGCTCTTTTCGCCCGCTTCAATGACAAGCGTTCCTCTCGACAGTCCCGAAATGATTCTGTTCCGCACGGGAAAATTTCTCGACGAGGCAGGCTCATCGGGCGGATATTCCGACAAAAGCGCACCCGTCTTTGATATTCTGTTGCGAAGCCCTTCATTTGCTTTCAGATATCCCGTGTTGATTCCGCAACCGAGTACCGCGACAGTTTTTCCGTTGACTCTCAGTGCACCCTCGTGCGCCGCACTGTCTACTCCGAGAGCTCCTCCGCTAACTACCGTAACACCCGCTGATGCAATATCCGCCGATATTGTTTCGGCTATGCGAAGGCTGTAATTTGAAGCTGTTCTCGATCCGACAACGGCAACGCTCAGCCCTTCCGACAAGCACGCAACATCTCCGCTTACATACAGCACCAGCGGAGGATTCGCAATATGCTTTAAAAGCTCGGGGTATTCTCTGTCATAAAATGTTATGATTCTGTACCCGAGTGATTCACACCTTTTGATAACCGCATACGCATTTTCAAGCTTGCATGAGGAGAGACGTTTTATCTGACCGGGTAACAATGCACCCGAAAACCTCCAGTCGGAAGCCGAATGTCTGTAAACCTCTTCGGGTGAGCCGTACACCGACAGCAGACTGCCGAAATTTGCTCCTGCTCCGATGCCGATTTGAAGCCATACCGAATAAAGTAATTCTTCAGTCATGTTACCTCCGTTATCCGCGAACCATTTCCCAAAGCAGAATTGATGCCGCGGAAGCGGCGTTGAGCGACTCCGCTCTTCCTCCCATGGGAATGGTTATTCTCGTGTCGCACGCATCAATCACATCGCTTCTTATACCCGCTCCTTCATTTCCGATAACACAAACAACACCGCCCGAGAAATCAGTTGATGTGATTTTTTCGGCGCTGCTGTCAGGAGTCGAAGCGTACGTCTTGAAGCCGTTTTCTCTGCATTTTCTCAAAAGACCGCAAAGATCGTCTGTACGGATAACGGGCAAACGGAGAAGTGATCCCATCGCGGCACGCTGAGCTTTCGGATTATATATATCACAACCCGCATAAACTATCATTCCGTCAATTCCGAGAGCTTCCGCCGTACGGGCAACGGCTCCGAGATTATCGGGATTCTGCACATCGTCGAGGGCGATATACTTCCCTTCGGATACAGGCAAATTGTCGGTATCCGTCCGCATCAGACAAACGCAAAAAACACCTTGCGGACTTTCTGTTTCCGACAAAAAGTCACAAAGCTCCTGTGATATACGGTATACTGAACGCGAAACACTCGCCGTCTGTTCTATTTCCGAAGGATATTTCTCAAATGCCTTGTCGGAAAAAAAGAGCACATCTATTGCCGTGCCGCATTTTGCCGCATCACTGCACAATCTTGCTCCTTCCAAAAAAAACTGTCCGTTCTTTTTTCTGTCACGGGCACTTTTTCTGATGGCGACCGCCTTTTTTATGCGTTCGTTTGATCTGCTTTTTAATATTTCAATCTGTTCTAAAATCATCATTTAAGAAAACGAGAGGCCGTATATTTTCACGTAGCAAATATTTCTGCCGGTGTTACAATACAAGCCTCTCGGTTTTAATTTATTCTGTTTGCCATACCGATAAGGCAAATACCAAAACAGCTTATTTCAATGCTGCCTTTGCCTTTTCTGTAAGTGCAGTAAAGCCTGCAGGATCAGCAATAGCGATTTCAGAAAGCATCTTACGGTTGAGAGTGATGTCAGCCTTCTTGAGTCCGTTCATGAATGTTGAGTAGTTCATTCCGTTAAGCTTGCATGCAGCGGAAATACGAGTGATCCAAAGACGACGGAAATCACGCTTTTTCTGCTTACGTCCGATATATGCGTACTGGCCGGACTTCATAACAGCCTGTTTAGCGGTCTTGAAAAGCTTGCTCTTTGATCCGTAATAACCCTTTGCGAGTTTTAAAACTTTATTTCTTCTTTTGCGAGTCATCGTCGCGCCCTTTATACGAGCCATGATAAGTTACCTCCGTTAATCAGTTTGTGTTAAATCTTATTTGTAAGGAATGAGACGTTTGATCTGCTTCTGATTTGTTGTATCTGCAACAGATGTCTTACGAAGATTTCTCTTACGCTTCGTGCTCTTCTTTGTGAGAATGTGCGATTTGTAAGCATGGGCGCGGATGGGCTTGCCGTTTTTGGAAAGCTTAAAACGCTTTTTAGCTCCGCTATGTGTCTTGATCTTGGGCATTTGGTTGTTCCTCCTTTAAATTACTTGCCGGTCTTTGCGGCCAAGAACATGAGCATCTGTCTTCCTTCCAGCTTTGCCGGTTTTTCAACAGTACCCCACTCCTGGCAGGCCTGTGCAAATCTTTCCATAATTGTTTCGCCGATTTCGGGGTGTGCCATTTCACGACCACGGAATCTGACGGATACCTTGACTTTGTTGCCGTCCTCAAGGAATCTTTTTGCGTGTGCGACCTTCGTTTCAAAGTCATGTGTGTCGATTTTGAGAGAAAGACGTACTTCCTTGATCTCGATAACACGCTGGTTTTTCTTGGCTTCTCTTTCTTTTTTTGCCTGCTCGAAACGGAACTTTCCGTAGTCGACAATTTTGCAAACAGGCGGTTTTGCATTGGGCGCAAACTTAACCAGATCGAGATTTCTGCTCTCTGCTATTCTCAACGCTTCTGCCGCAGACATAATTCCGAGCTGCTCGCCTTCTTCGTCGATTACACGAACTTCCTTGTCATGAATAGCTTCGTTGACTTGCATTTCTTTGATAGCGATGGTAAAGCACCTCCAAAAAGCACTTTCATAAAAAATTTAAAGCATGGACAGAATCCGTCCATGCTAATCAACACTTAAGACACAAGGACACAAGGACCTTGCAATCTGTATTGACCGTGCGTCGGACAGGACCTCGCAGGTGAGAACAGAATCTGCTCTGCTTCATTGTATTTGGTATTTTAACAGTATATTGCCCGATTGTCAAGCCTTTTTTCAAAAACTTTTAATTTTTATTCAAATTCAGTCTTGACAACGCGAAAAAGCAGTGTCAAAATAGTAAAAAAATAAAATTCGGAGGTTTTTATGGGCACTATTGCAGCACTCGGCGGCGGAAGATTCGATAACGGTGAAATGATCCCCGTCGCAAAACACATCATTGAGCTTTCAAAAAAAGAGAATCCCTCCGTGGTTTTTCTTCCCACGGCAGGTTTTGACGATATCAACGGCGATGAGCCCATCCGCGATGCTTTTCTTTCTCTCGGATGCACATTCGACATTCTTTTTCTTACCGACAAATCACTGACATATGAAGACATCGAAAACAAAATTCTCGGTTGCGACATCATCTATGCAGGCGGCGGAAATCTTCAATTCCTCATGGACACGCTGAAAAGCACCGGTGCCGACAAGGCACTTCGTAAAGCCTACGACAACGGTGTCGTCATGTCGGGACTCAGCTCCGGCGCCATGTGCTGGTTCACGGAAGGATACGACGACTGCGGCGAAAACGCCTCCTTCGTCTTCGTCGAATGTCTTGGCTTTCTTCCCCACTGCTACTGTCCCCACTTCATAAGTGAGCATTGGCAGACCTTCGCCGAAGCCGTCAAGTCGCGTCCCCACAGCGGAATCGGTGTCGAGGACGGAGCCGCACTCGTTCATGACGGAGAAAAATACTACGTCATCAGCGGTAACGAAGACGGCGACGCGTTTTTCTTCGACAAAAACGACGGACACCGTAAAATCGATATCACTCACGACGCAAGCATTCTTTAATATCGACAACAATTATGCCGTACATCGAAGTTTTTCGGCGTACGGCTTTTTGCTGTTTATATTATTTAGAAAGTATTTTGCGGATAAGCGTAACCGGTGCTTCGATAAGGAGTACAAGTGCCTTAACGATAGTATCGCAAATTGCAGATGCTACAAGACCGAGATCAACAAAAACTCCGCCGTCAGTTTCTTCGGGAGCGCCTTCATAATCAAGCATAAATGCCTGAGAGTACATGATACCGCCCTTGCCGAAGAATTCTGCTCTGACATAGCTTCCGATCTTGTCGGAATAATCGTCGAGGTCGATTGTATTGCCCGTTGCAATAACTTCGCCGTCAGCAATCCAGTGAACAAGGAGAGCGTTTTCTGTTCTGACGGAGATGGTATCTTCCGTTTCGTTAACAGCAATATCCGTTACCTTGGGAGTAGGAATCGTTACGTCCTCCACCTCGAATTTTGTGCCCTGATCGCCTTCTTCAAGCTCAACTGCAATACGGTCAACATAAGTCTTGATAACCTCTGCAAAAGCCTTTGCTTCGGCATCTTCGCTTGCTGAAAGAGTGTTGTAGTAACCTACAAGCTCATCATAGTTGCCTACATATTTGCTTGCGGCGAAGAATGCGCCTTCTTCCATAGCCGTTCTGACATTCTTCGAATTAAGCTCGGGAAGAAGCAATACTGTATAGCCCGAATCAACGATGTTAACGTTATGAGCATCCGTTGTGGCAATTGCCAAAACATTTCTGCCCGCGGGAACTACCTCCTGAAGAAGGATGTCCCAGAGTTTTCTGTCGAAACGTGTTCTGCTGTCGCCCTTACTGTTGATATCGATACCAAGACAGCTGTCGTATTCCTTGAGGAGATTTACAAATCTCTGAATCTTATAATTGTAGATGAAGTTATCTCTGTTGTAAGCATCCTCGGTGTAAACTTCATCTCTTGCATTTGTGTATTCGCCGGGGTGATTGATGATTGTAAGACCGCCACGTGCATGAACATTCTTGATGGGACTTACATAGTTACTTGTACCGCCGACAACGCCGTTACCGTAATCTGCAAAGAAAGAGTTGACGTGAGCATTGTTGAAGGAAGTCGGGTTCTGTTCGTTGCCGAAGGGAACACGAAGCATCTCTCTGCCGTTTTCCTGAGCATAGAATTCGTCGCCGTTTCTTGCCGTAACGGTATAATTCTTACCGTTCACCGCAACACCGCTCGGAGAAAGAACATCGTCATAAAGACCGCCGTTCTTGATGAGAGAGAACAGTGTCATGGGAGTATTGAATTCCTGTTCAATGAAACTGTAGTTTACCGTTCCGTGGTCCGTGATAGCCATTGCATCGAAACCGAGTTCATAGTGTCTTTCGACCATGTCGGGAAGCTTTACTCCGCCGTCAGAGAATGTCGTGTGGCAATGAAGGTCCGTTTTATACTGACCGTACTCTGCCCAGTTTACGTTCTTATAGGGGTTGACGATTGTGTAATCTACATCTTTTGCTGTGGCCTCTTCTGCGGCAAATGTAAGCTGTGTGAACGAAAAAATCATTACAACAGACAGTAAAACCGCAAGTGTTTTCTTGAACATTTTTTACCTCCAAAATTTTGATTGCGTTTCCGCTAAGTTAAATTATATCAAAAATTAACCGATTTGTAAATACTTTTGATTATCAGAATCTGACTTTCTCCGCATTTTCTCTGAGTACCATGGCAACAAATTCATCCTCACTCATGGCACCGATATCGCCTTCGCCTCTTCTGCGTACGGAGAATCCGCCGCTTTCGAGTTCCTTGTCGCCGACAAGAAGCATGTACGGAATCTTTTCAAGCTGCGCCTCGCGGATCTTATAACCCGTCTTTTCACTTCTCGTATCGCAAGTTACGCGGAAGCCGAGTGCGCTGAGCTTATCCGCCGCCGCCTTTGCAAATTCGTGATGTCTGTCTGCAATGGGAAGAAGTCGGATCTGCTCGGGTGCAAGCCAGAGCGGGAACGCTCCTGCATACTTCTCGATAAGAAGCGCAAGTGTACGCTCGTAGCAGCCGATCGATGTTCTGTGAATGATATACGGATGCTTCTTTGTTCCGTCGGCATCAACATATTCCATGCCGAACTTCTCGGCAAGCATCTGATCGACCTGAATCGTGATAAGTGTATCTTCTTTGCCGTGAACGTTCTTGATCTGAATATCAAGCTTCGGTCCGTAGAATGCAGCTTCACCGATACCGATTTTGTATTCAATTCCGAGATGGTCAAGAATCTTCTTCATGATGCCCTGAGCTTCATCCCACTGTTCCTTCGTACCGATATACTTTTCTCTGTCGTCGGGATCCCACTGGGAGAAACGGTAAGAAACATCTTCATAAAGTCCGATCGTTTTGAGCATATAATTCGCAAGCTCAAGACAGCCTTTGAATTCCTCTTCAAGCTGCTCCGGAGTACACATAAGATGTCCTTCGGAAATTGTAAACTGACGCACTCTGATAAGTCCGTGCATCTCGCCCGAAGCTTCGTTACGGAAGAGTGTCGACGTTTCGTTGTAGCGAAGAGGAAGATCACGGTACGAACGCGCTCTGTTGAGGTATGCCTGATACTGGAAGGGGCACGTCATGGGACGGAGTGCAAATACTTCGTCATCCTTCTCTTCGTCACCCATAACGAACATACCGTCCTGATAATGGTCCCAGTGTCCCGAAACCTTATAAAGATCGCTCTTTGCCATGTAGGGTGTCTTTGTAAGAAGCCAACCCCTCTTCTGTTCTTCGTCCTCGACGAATCTCTGGAGAATCTGGATGATTCTGGCACCCTTCGGAAGAAGAATGGGAAGTCCCTGACCGATAAGATCGGATGTCGTGAAGAGCTCAAGCTCACGTCCGAGTTTGTTGTGATCGCGCTTCTTCGCCTCTTCAACAGCTTCGAGATACGCTTCCATATCATCTTTCTTTGTAAAAGCGGTGCCATAAATTCTCTGGAGCATCTTATTCTTCGAATCGCCCCTCCAGTAAGCACCTGTACAGGATGTAAGCTTGAACGCCTTGATTCTGCCCGTATCGGGAACGTGAGGGCCTGCGCAAAGTTCATCGAATTCACCCTGACGGAAGAAGGTTATCTTTTCGCCCTTTCCCGAATGTTCGCGGATAAGCTCCGCCTTGTAAATTTCGCCCTTCTCCTCCATTATTGCAAGTGCCTCATCGGCATCAAGCTCATATTTTTCGAGAGGAAGTGCTTCCTTGACGATCTTCTTCATTTCCGCTTCGATCTGTTCGAGTACGGCGGGAGTGAACGGTACATCCACATCGAAATCATAATAGAATCCGTTATCGATAGCAGGTCCTATGGCAAGTTTTGCCTCGGGGAAGAGGCGCTTTACCGCCTGAGCAAGAATGTGCGACGCTGTGTGACGGAATGCGTACTTGCCGTCTTCATCGTCAAAAGTAAGTATTTCCAACGCACAATCGGCGTCAAGAGGAGTGCGTAAATCACTGACAACTCCGTCAATCTTGCAGACACAAGCCGCCTTATAAAGTCCCATTCCAAGCGACTTCGCAACATCTGCCGCGGTTATGCCGTTTTCGAATTCCTTAACGACATCACCTTTAAGTCTTACATTGATCATTTTAATCTCTCCTTTAAAAATAAAAAAACTCCAACCCATTTCTGGGATGAAGCAATAACTCCACGGTTCCACCCGGATTACAGGGATTCCCTGTCACTCGATGTCTTAACGCGACAGCACGTCAGGTCATTTCCTACCTGCACTCAACAGTGGTAACACTTTCCGTGCCGGGATCACACTCTCAGCACACGTGTGACTCTCTGTCAAGGCACATTGAAAAGCATCTTCTGTTTCAACGCTTTAAATATTCGGATTACATTAATAATAACATTTACTTATCCAAAAGTCAAATATATTTTTGCCGATCTTCTCAGCATTTCTTCAAAGACAGAGAAATACCCTGCAAGACGAAGCCTTACAGGGTATAACCACATTTATTTATTCAGTAAACCATTAACTAAATAAATTGTAATCAGTTCTTTTTCTTGGAAGTTACGAATGCTGCACCTGCTGCAACTGAAAGAACTGCGAATACTGCAACTGCACTTGCAGAACCTGTCTGGGGGTTAACGATACCGTCGGATGCACCGTTGGAGCCGTTGTTCTCTGCGGGAACTGTTGTAGCATCGGAGCCTTCGCCGTCAGCTTCTTCGCCTGCAACGCCTGTTGCAAGAGTGATTCCTTCGGGAGCAACTGTGGGAAGATCCTTACCTGTGGGAGCTTCGAGAGCTGCAATCTTCTGGAATGTAACTACGATGGAGTGGTTACCGTTTTCATATGCAAGCTGATCTGCGGAGAATGTGTAGGAATAAACTTCCTTGTTTGTTGCGTTGATGAGATCACGGATGCCGGAGTTGTCTGTTCCGTTGATGATATCGTCAAGAAGTGCGGAGAAGTCGATATTCTTGAGGCTTGCAATGTTCTTTTCGCCGTCAATGATAACGCTTGCTACTTCATAGCCTTCGTCGGGAACGAATGTGAAGGAAGCTGTACGACCTTCCATAACGCTGATCTGTCCGTCGCCCTTGAAGATTTCTCTGGATTCGTTGTAAAGGATGGAGCCGTTCTCGCCTGCCGAGTAGTCGATTTCGACTCTGTTTTTAAGCTCTACGAATGTAGCATAGATAGCGCTTGTGGAAGAACCTGCTGTCCATGTGATTGTCTTAGCAGTGGAAAGAACTGTACCGCTGCCGTCTACCCAACAGTAGAAGCCGTAGAATTCGCCGTCAGCCGCTTCGTCCTTAAGAGCTGCCGTAAGTGTAACTTTGTCGCCCGTCATAAGGTCTTCGATCTTGTTTGTAGCGGAGATAGTAACTGTGGAAGCACCGCCTACCTGACGCTCAACGTTAGCTGTAACCTTAGCGATTTCGGAAGCTACAAGGTTGTTGTATGTAGAACCGAAGAAACGAACGCCCGTTGTAAGAGAATGAAGCTTTGCAACAAGCTTAACCGAGTTTGTTGTGCCCTTGATTTCAAGAACATCAGCATCATCATAAAGGTTGTATTCTGTCTTGCCTTCTTCAAGGTAATCCTTGCATGCTGTGTAAGCGATGGGAGTTTCATCGTCGAAAGCTGTCTTTACAACGTATGCGCTGCCTGCAGACTTCTGTTCAATGTTGTCGATTGTAACAGTTGTACCGGCTGCATCAACAGTAGCTGTGATTGTGATGTACTTATCGAGAGTGCCTTCGTATTTGACCGTCTTTGTGCCTGCTTTGAAAGTGAAGACTGCATCGATATCGGAAGCAGAAAGAGTTGTTGTACCGATGGGAAGAGTAGCATTGCTCTTTTTGGAAACTGTAAGAGCGACATTGTAATCTGTGCCGTCCTTAGCAATCTTGAGAGCACTGTCGTCACCGATAAGGTAACTGCCTGACTTATAATTTGTTGCTGCCGAAGCAAACAGTACGCAAGTGCTGAGAACAAGGCAAACTGCCATGAGCACTGCAAATAATCTTTTCTTCATGAAAATTTCCTCCTAAATAAATGTAAAGTTATTATAACACTATTTTCAAACAAATGCAAGTCCAACATTTGAAATATAAGTTCAATTTTACGAAAAAAATGCACAAGAAAATTGTACATAATCACGGAAAACCGTCATTATATAGCGAAGTCGGATAAAATTTCACGTTTTTCGGCATACCTCCCGATCTAAAAATATACTATATATACGGATGCTTGTCCGCAATTCGGCCTGAGAAGTTTTATAAACCATTTAATCTGAACACCGAATCAGTTAACGTCCGAAAATCAGCCTGACCGATACACCTTCGGACACTTCTCTATCCTGACACATTATATACCCCCTCTTTCAAAAAAGCAACCCTTTTTTGTCATGTTTTCGCCATATCCAAAAATTTCACAAGCTTTATTTCATATTCCGAATCATTCTCAGGATGTTGTTTATATTTTCCGTAAATAAAAAGCGTAATTGTTACAATTTTGTTACTTTTTTCAGGCGAATTCGCCTTTTTATATTGACCGATACCTTGTAATGTGGTATAATATATAAAGTGAATTATGATTCACTTTTTTGAATTCAAATTTTAAGGAGTGTCAGAAATGGATACACGCTTCGCTATCTCAAGGTACCCCGATGCAGCTCATGTCACAGCGCATCTCGACAAACTCATCAACTCTCCCATCTACACGATCAAGCCCGATGTTCTCAAGCAGTACGAAGAGGAATATTTTGATAAAAAATGTGTGAAATCCAAGGAAATGATTGCAGAAGCGCGCAACATCATTCCCGGCGGTGTTCAGCACAACCTCGCTTTCAACTATCCGTTCCCCCTTGTTTTCACAAAGGCGGAAGGCGAATACCTTTATGATATCGACGGCAACCGTTACCTCGACTTCCTCCAGGCAGGCGGTCCCACCGTTCTCGGCTCGAATCCTCCCTCCGTCCGCGCCCAGGTCAAAGAGCTTCTCGACACCTGCGGTCCTTCAACAGGTCTTTTCCACGAATTCGAATACAAGCTTGCAAAAAAGATCTCCGACAGCATGGAAACGGTAGAGATGTTCCGTATGCTCGGCTCGGGCACCGAAGCCTGTATGGCGGCAGCACGTGTTGCAAGACTCGCCACAAAGAAAAAGAATATCGTTAAAATGGGCGGTGCATATCACGGCTGGTCCGATCAGCTCGCATACGGCATCCGTGTTCCCGGCTCAAAATTCACTCAGGCAAACGGTGTTCCGCTCTATCTTTTCAGCCACACTCAGGAGTTCTTCCCCAACGATATCGATTCTCTCGAAAAAGTTCTGCGCAAGAACACCCTCAACGGCGGTACCGCCGCTGTTTACATGGAGCCCGTAGGCCCCGAAAGCGGTACCCGTCCTCTCGATTTCGAATTCAACAAGGAAGTCGAGCGTCTTTGTCGCAAATACGGAGCACTCCTTATCTTCGATGAGGTTGTAACAGGCTTCCGTATCGGCATGGCAGGTGCTCAGGGATACTTCGGAGTTTCTCCCGACCTCACCATCTTCGGCAAGGTTATCGCCGGCGGTTATCCCGGTGCAGGCGGCATCGGCGGGAAGAAGGAATACATGAAATACCTCGGTGCAGGTCTTGACGGTTCAACCAAGGTCAAGAAAGCTCTCATCGGCGGTACTATGGCTGCAACTCCGCTCAGCTGTGTTGCCGGCTACTACACTCTCGAAGAAATCGACCGCACCAACGCTTGTCAGAAGGCAGGTCAGATGGGCGATCGTCTTACTCTCGGTCTTCGCAAGCTCATCAAGAAGTACAACCTTCCCTTCGTTGCATTCAACCAGGGATCAATCTGCCACCTTGAAACAGTAGGCACAATGCACTTCTCCATCGATTGGAGCAAGCCGTGGACAATCCCCTCCGTTCTTTCCGCCACAAGCGAAAGAAAGAAGGAAATGGAGCACATGGGCGCCGCCTACATGGCAGAAGGTCTTGTAACTCTTGCAGGAAGCAGACTTTATACATCGGCAGCATATACTCCCGAACGCATCGACGAAGCTCTCGCCGCTTTCGACAGAGTGTTCGCCAACGTCGCAAGAAAACCCAAAGACTGATAAGGAGTGTTTATCATGGAGATTTCTCTTGCCAAACAAACCGTTATCGATGCAGGCAAAAGATTGGTCGAAACGGGACTCATCGCCCGCACGTGGGGAAACGTCAGTTGCCGGGTAAGCGATACTCAGTTCGTAATCACCCCCAGCGGACGTTCCTATGATTCACTGACCGCCGACGATATCGTTCTTGTAAATATCGAAGATCTCTCTTATGACGGCGACGTTAAGCCTTCAAGCGAAAAAGGGCTTCACGCTCAGTGCTACCAGCTTCGTCCCGACGTAAACTTTGTAATTCATACGCATCAGTATTTTGCCTCCATTCTCAGCACGGTCGGACTTTCTTTGTCGGACGACTCTCTTTCCAAGGAACATTCGGCAGTTCTCGGAAAGGGCATCCCCCTCGCCTCCTACGGTCTTCCCGGTACAGGCAAGCTTCGCTCCGGCGTTGCAAACGCTGTCAGAGAAAATCCCGACTCAAACGCGGTCATCATGTCGCACCACGGCGCCGTTTGCCTCGGCAGTGACTACGAAAATGCCTTCCTCTGTGCTCAGACGCTCGAGGATGCGTGCCTCGATTTCATCATCAAGGCCTTCAACGCGAAAACACGCAAGAACGCCGAAACATTTGAGGATGTTCTGAAAGCTTTTGAAATCGTTCCGTGGGAAACGTCACTCGATTGCTTCACAAGCGTCAGAAACGAAACCACATTTACAATGCGAAACGGCGACAACGAGGTCGAAATCGACCTTTGCACGGGTAACACCTTCGACGGCACGGAAGCTCCCGCAACGGCAGAGCTTCACCGTGCAATTTATCTCGACAGAGAGGACGTCGGATACATAATCCACAGCAAAGACGGCGCTTTGTTTGCCGCCTCGCAAAGACTTTCAAAGACTCAGACTCCGTGTCTTGACGACTCCGCCCAGATTGCAGGTGCCGACACACGTATTGCCCGTTTCCGTCAGGGCGACGAAAACAGCATAAAATCCGTTATCGAAAATTCAAAGAACCGTAACGCGGTTTTGCTTGCAGATAACGGTGCGCTGTGTTTCAGTACCGACGAAGACGAGGCGGGTGCTGTCCTTACCGTTCTCGAAAAGAACTGTGCCGCTTCGGTTATCGGCGGACTTTTCGGCGGTGCAAAGGCGATCGGAAAAGCCGACCGCGTACTTATGCGCCTCGTCTACAAAATGAAGTATTCCAAGAAAAAAGATGCGTAAATAAATTAACGGCCGCCATCCCGAAAAGGATTGCGGTCTGTTTTTTATCAGAATGCCACTGAAATCTACACAAAATTTACGCCCACCGTCGAGTGACGGTGGGCGTTGTTAATCAACTTATTTTTTTATATACCTTTGATTTTTACTGTTAGGTTTTTCGGGTTCTGTCATAATAACCAATCCGTCTTTGATTGCAGGAATAAGATAATTTTTTCTCAACGTTTCCTTTGATTTAAGCCCTAAAAGTCCGAGAATTTCATTTGATGAATACGGCGTATCATATTCCATAACCGTAAGAAGCCTTTTAACATATTCTGTAATATTTTCTGATGCCAATGTTACGGAATCTGCAATTTCATCAAGAATTACATTTATTTGTTCAAGCATAAATTCTATAAAAACCGTGCTGTTACCGTTGACGTGACATTTTGCAATCGCATCATAATAACCGTTTTGAAACTTTTCTATTTGACTCTCTATCGGGATAAATTCAAAAACAGGTTGCCATGCCGTAAGAATCGCCGTGTACCACAGCCTTGCCATCCTGCCGTTACCGTCTGTAAACGGATGAATGAAAACGAATTCATAATGAAAAACAGCTGAAAGTATCAGCGGATGCACCGTACCACGACTTCGCTTCATCCATTCAAACAAATCTGTCATTTGCTGTGAAACGAACTTTGCAGGCGGTGCCATAAAAATACATTTATCTCCGTTAAAAACTCCCTCTTCACCGGTTCGGTATTCACCACTGATATCAACAATATATTTTGTCATTATTGCATGCAGACGCTTAAGTTCCTTTATGCTGTACACATCAAGACCGGATATCTCTTCGTATGCCGAATATGCATTTTTTACTTCTTGAATCTCTCTTTCAATGCCGATTACCCTTTTCCCGTTTATAACATCTTTCACTTCACCCAAAGAGAGAGAGTTTGCCTCAATAGCAAGTGATGAATATACCGATTTTATCTTGCTGTTTTTTCTTAAGTGCGGTTTTGAATTAAGATTGTTACGTTCTGTAATTCTTCCGACTTTTTCAGAAATTGAAGCAACAAGCCCTAATATCTTATCTGTAATTATATATGGCGGCGAATAATTCGGCACAATCCTTCCCTCATTCATCTTGCTTATTATCTTGCTTATTATCTTGCTTATTATCTTGCTTATTATCTTACCACATCAAGAGCAAAATATCAATATAAATTGTTAAAACTGCAAGAGATTCAGCCTTTTGCGGTTTTCTTTATCAGATCTTTATAGTGGTTACCTTTTTCTTCAAAGTTTTTATAAACGTTATAGCTTGCCGCGGCAGGCGAAAACAGGCATGTTTTGCCTTTTTCGGTTACGCGAAACGCGGTTTTCACGGCATCCTCCATGTCTTTTGCTTTATAAAGCTTTTTCGCCGTACCCTCTCCCATGGCATCGCAAATTGAATGTCCCGTCTGCGGAAGTCCTATGAGATTTCGGACATTGCTTTTTTCGAGGTCTTTTACAAATCCGCCGTAATCGAGTCCCCTGTCCATGCCGCCGAAAATCAGAGTGTCAACGTTTTTGAGTGCCTCGACCGCATACATGACAACCTTCGGTGCCGTCGCAATACTGTCGTTGACAAAATTTATTCCGTCAAACACTCCGACGGGCTCCATACGGTGTTCAATACCGCCGAAGCTCATAATTCCCTTCATGACGGATTCCTCGTCAATGCCGAGGCACTTTGCAACCGCTGCCGCAAAGAAGGTATTCTGCGCATTATGACGTCCGACAAGTCTTTCGTTACATTCCGACAGTTTCCTGAGAAATTCCGATTTATCTCCTTCAACGAGTGAAATCGGAATTTTTTTCGCCTTTATATCTTTATCGCCGAGATACTCACGAAGTCCGTCAACATCGCCGTAAATCAGGAAATCCTCTTCACTCTGATGAGCGGTGATATTAAACTTGGCACCCGCGTAGCCCTCGAAGCCGTTGTAATGGTCGAGATGCTCTTCGTAAAGATTCGTAAAAACCGCTATATGCGGTGATGTTTTCATAAATTCAAGCTGGTGGCACGAAAGCTCGATGACCGCCGTTTTGCCCTCACAGTCATCAAAAACATCAAGCACCGGCACTCCGATATTTCCGATAAGACATGACGGTATGTTTGCCGATTGCAAAACATTGTAAATCAGCGTCGAGGTGGTCGTTTTGCCTTTTGTTCCCGTTATCCCTATTTTCCTGCACGGTGCAAAACGCATAAAAAGCTCTGTCTGGCAGGTAATCTCGGTATTTTCGGGAACGGTTACATCGCAAAACGGTATTCCCGGCGACTTCATGACAAGATCGTAATCCTTCATTGCGTCGAGATAGTCTTCTCCGAAAAATGACCTTACACCGTCGATTTTCGGATCGTTTCTGTCCGCAACGGCTATTTGTGCATCGGGCATATGAGAACTGAGAAATTTCAGCGTAGAGCGTCCTTCACGTCCCATGCCCAGAATGAGAATTCTTTTGTTTTCCAAATACCTTATCAGTGCTTCCGACAAACCGTCATCTCCTTGTATCAGTCCGCGATGTGAAGCTTTACGCCTCTTTTTACAAGCTCCGACTGAAGCTTCTGTATATCGAGTGACACGAAATCGTCACTCATTGCCGCGGCAACTCCTGCCGCCTCACCCGTTACGGCGCACACGGGGATAACTCTCGTTATCTCCCACATTTCATCGGTAACGGAAATATTTCTGCCCGCCGTTATAAGATTTACGATTTTCTCGCCGTACAGACACGAAAACGGTATCTCGTATCTCGGACCGCTCTTTCGCCAGTCACCGACAGCTCCGATGCTGTCTTTATAGTATTCCTCGTTTTTGTCATCGAGAACAGTTTTTCCGCAGATTCTTCTCGTTCTTCTGTAACACGGAACGAAAGATATCGATGCCGCCTCTTCGCTTTTTTCGCTGTTTTCCCGTTTTGTAAGCTCCTCTAAAAGCTCCCTGTGCGATGCCAGCACATACCGGGATACCGACTTCGGCTCACAGATGTTATATGTTTTTTCATCGTCGGAACGTCTGAACGGCAGTCCGATGCTGTGAAGCTTCATTCCCTCGGCTTTTGAAACGGTATAAAACCATGACGACACCGTGTTTCCCTCTTTGAAATGCTCAATTCCGGCACCGCTGAAAAAACAAAGATCGGCATCGCCCGTTGCATCGACGAAGCTTTTTGCTTCCACGAGAAGCTCACCCGCCTTTGTTTGCAGATAAGCTCCCGTTATTTTTTTGCCGACGACCGAAACATCACTCACGAGTGCATCGTAGATAATCGTGACGCCCTCGTCCTCGAGAAGCCTTTCCGCTTCAAGTGCAAACATCCACGGGTTGTACTGCACCTGATAGCGGATTTTCGATTTCTCCTCTTTCGTTCCGCCTCTTATCCACGGAGTCGGCTCTTTCGCCTGAATTCTGTGTTTCATGGAAAGCTTCAACAGCTCCTCCGATATGCCGGACGACATCTGATTTCCGCATCCGTCACACAAGGGAAGATATATCGTTACAAGTCCCATCGTCGCAAGTCCGCCGAGTGTACAACTTTTCTCGCAAAGAACGGTACGTGCACCGCTTCTCGCCGCTGCCAGGGCGGCCGATATTCCCGCAATTCCTCCGCCTGCAACAAAAACATCACAGACTTCTTTTGCCACGACTTTTCTTTCCATAAAAACCACATCCGATTTTATTCAATGATTCCGTAATATCTTGCAAACCAATAGGGAACGAGGAAGAGAGTCGGCTCATGTGCTCTCATGCCGTTTCCGCCGTCCGCCATGAACGGATTGTTGTCGTAGCCGTTGATCGGCTTTTCATCATAGGGAAGAGGCTCACAGAGCTGTTTTCCGCCGCCGAAGAATTCCTGTCCCGAGCTCCATTTGAGTCCCTTTCTTCCGCTGTTTCTTACATTGTAACAAATAAGATCGAGAGGCATTTCGCAAAGACTCTGAATCGCCTTTTCGATATCGCACGAAAGATTATCCGACATCGCAGCATAAATGAGATTCCACATGGGGTTGCGTTCGATCTTTTCGAATCCCCAGTGATGCTTCATGCCGAGAAGGAAATACTGACGAAGCTGAGGATCCTTCTCATAGCGGAGAATGTTCGCATACGTCAAAAATCCGAGATTGTCGTCGATATGGTTTACGTAGCAGTCATCAACCTTTATCTGCATACAGTTGAGTGCATAGTGGTGCTCTTCTATAAGCTCACGATAAAGCTTGTTGTATTTTTCGTCACCGCTTGTGTGATAGGCGGTTTTAACCATGCAAAGAAGTTCAAGAGAATTTATACCCTTTTCCCAGAACCAGATGTCATCGTGATTGAGCTCATGCGGTCCCCAGTGTGCCCATGTTGTGGGAAGCGAATCCGCATCGCAAAGTGTGTAGCCGTTTCTGACAATGTGATCAACGATGCTGCAAAGTGCATCGGAAACCTCTTTTTTCTCCTTTTCATCGGCGCAAAGATCATAGTAAAACGATAAGCCGAAGAAGTGACCGACCGTTTCGTCGCTGGAGGTTTCGCCCTTCCATTCAAGCTCACCCTTCTCGTCCCTGACAAGATGCCACTCGGGATCTCCGTTGCCGAATCTGTCTTCACCGGGACGGCGGTATGCTCTTGCGGGGAATCCGGGAATCTCCGTTATATAAATAAGCTTGATGAGTGCATCCTTGGCACGTCTTGCACGAAGAAGAGCCTCTTCGTCGCCCGTCGCACCGTAGCGAAGCGCTTCTCCCGCAAGATAAAATCCCGTCCAAAGACCGTCATTATCGGTAATTTCGGGTTTACCCGACTCCATGTTATCCTTTTCGAAGAGAGTTCTCGAGGTTACATAGCCTTCTCTGACGTGATACTTCTCCAGGGTATCTTCGAAAATTTTTGCTTTTTCAAGAAGAGTCATCTTCTTCGTTTCGATTTTGCTGATACCCTTCGGAGTGCCTACATAAACCGTGCCGTCATCCGTTACGTGAATTGCCGTAACCTCTCCGTCGGGAAGCCAACGCTCCGCACCGAGGAAGCTTTCGTTAGTTCCGCTCTGAATGATAAGCCCGCAATCCGTTCCGATATATTTTGTTCCGTCTTTTCCGAGAACAATTTTTCTGATGTCACCTTCGGGAAGCGCTTCAATCCTGTCGTGTGTATACCAGTTGTTCTTTGCATCGTAGAGAACAACACCGTGCTCCGTCGCAATATAGATGTGTCCCCAGTCGTCTGCCGCAAGATCTCTGATCTCGCTCTTCGGCATACCCGAGTTCACGGAACAGATGCCCGACCATCTCGGTCTTTTGCCGTGAAGTCCGTAAAGGAAATCATGATTCGCAAGATATACCTGGCCGCTCGCAAATGCCGTCATTGCAAAAACGGGACCTTCTCCCGCCTTGCTGTAAACCGTAAATTCACCGTCCGAGAATTTATAGAAACGCTTTTCCGTGAGAAGCCAGAGTGTACCGTCAGCATCGCTGTCTGCATCAAGAACAACGCTGTCAAGCTCCTGCTTTCCCGTAATTTTTCCGCCTTTTACGGTATAAACCGTATTTCCCGAACCGACATACAGTATACCGTTCATTTCAAACAGCATTCTTACGGCACAGTCACTGTCAAGCTTTACTTTTTTGAACTCATCGCCCTGCTGATACAAAAGTCCGTTCTCACATCCGACATAGATAATGCCTTCCGCTTCGCTTATTGCAAGAATTCTGACATCGCAAAGTCCCTGCTTTTCGCCGTAAAATGTTCGTGTTCTCTGGGAAAATTCACCTACGTTGATTGAATTCATAAGTTATACCGTCCTTAAATATTTATTGTATTCATTTAAAAGCCACTTTGATGCTTCTTCGATTCCTTCATCTGATGGCTCAAAATCCTTTGTCACCACTTTGCTTTTATCCGTCAGCTCATAGCACTTGCTGTCGATAAAATAAAGTGCCCTGATGAACACTCTGTTTTCGGTTGCTTCCCCCGCTTCGTTTTTTATTTCCTCTTTTCCGTAAGAAACGCGGTAGTTGAATATATCTGCAAAAACATCTCCTATCGCATCCTCGGGAGTACATGAGCCTATCATCGTGTTTCCCTGAGAAAAATAAGGAAGCTTGTAAAGCGGAATTTCCGTGACCATGGTTTTCACCCCTTTTTAATCTGCCATATAGCTTTCGAATCTCCTGACATCATCATGCTTTCCGATAACAGATACCGTGTCACCTTTTTTCAATACGGTTGTCGGCAGAATATCGGTCGTAGAATTCTTGCCGCTTGATATCATGATAACATTAAGCCCGAATTTCTTGCGGATGTCAAGCTCGACAATTGTTTTTCCGTCAACCTTTTCCGTAAGAGGTATTTCTATAATATCAATATCGTTATGAAGCGAAATATACTCAACAATATTCGGATATGCCAGTCTGTTTGCAAGTGAGAAAGCCATATCCCTCTCGGGAAATACAACTTCCGCTCCGATTGTACGCAAAACACAGCCCTGATCCGCACTTGCCGCCTTGGAAATGACACGTTTTACGCCCAGCCTTAAAACGGTAAGCGTTGTAAGCACACTGACCTCAAAGCACTCTCCGATACATACGACGACGGTGTCGCAATTCTGAATTCCCACCGATTCAAGATTCACCTTATCAAGCGTCTGCACACAGTAAGCATTGTCGGTATATTCCGCCGCTGCATTGATTTTTTCCTGTGATTCATCTATTACGAGAACTTCCTTGCCGTTTTCGCATAATGCCTGCATAAGTGCCGTACCGAAGCGTCCGAGTCCTATTATGCCGAAAATCTCTGCTTTATCTTTTTTTGATCTCATTTGTTTTCCTTTCAAAATCAACCTATCGGTATCTTTTCCTCAGGTCTTGTCACAGATATATTTCTGTGCGTTACCCAAAGTGTCGCTGCCGAAAGTGAACCTATTCTTCCTATGAACATTGTCAGAATTATCACGGCTTTCCCCGCAACAGAAAAAGATGCGGTTATTCCCGTTGACAGTCCGACCGTTCCGAATGCCGAAACCACCTCGAACATCATATCTCTTAAAGGTATTTCGGGATGTATCATCAGCATCGCGCAAAGCACCGTTATAACAACGAAAATGCCCATTGTTATAATTATAAAAGCCTTGCGGATAACATCGTCGTGCAGTTTTCTGCCGAAAGCTTCCGTCTTTGAGTTTGACGAAGCCGATCTCAGTGCCGTAAAAACCGCAAAAACCGTTGTTGTCTTTATACCGCCTGCCGTGCCTCCCGGAGATCCTCCGATAAACATAAGACACATCATTATCAAAAGTCCCGCACCCGAAAATGCCGAATACGGTACTGCCGCAAAGCCTGCCGTTCTTGCCGTTACACTGCTGAAAGCGGCATCGAGCCACGATATATCACTGCCCTCCGACAGCTTCAGCAAAAAAGCTCCTCCGACCAGCAGAATTGCCGTCATAAAAAGAACTGTCTTCGTATGCAGGCTGAACTTCTTCCATGAGTGCAGTTTCACGGTTTCACGGATAACCGAGAAGCCGAGTGTTCCGAGAATAATAAGCACGGACGTAATGCAATACAGAAAAACATCGGAATTGAACGTCAGAAGACTCTCTCCCTCACCGAAAACGTCAAAACCGGCATTGTTAAACGAGGATACAGAATGAAACACCGCAATCCACAACGCTTTCCCCGTCGAAAAATATCTTCTGAACGAGAAAAAGCCCGACACTGCGCCAACCGCTTCAACCGTCACGGTAATGAAGAATATTTTTTTAAGAAGCGTCAGTATTCCTTTGTTGGTTACCGTATTGAATGCCTCTTTTACAAGTGCACGTTCCTGAAGCTTGATTTTTCTTCCCGAAAACGTAAAAAGACCTACCGCAATTGTTGCGATTCCGAGTCCTCCCGTCTGTATCAGCAACAGAAGAACCGCTTCCCCGAATCCCGAAAGCGTACTTCCCGGATCAAAAACGGAAAGTCCCGTAACACACACGGCGCTTGTCGCCGTAAAAAGTGCATCGACAAAGGATATTTCGGCTCCGTCACTCCACGATATCGGCAGCGATAACAGCAACGTGCCCGCTGCTATAACGGCGATAAACCCGAGTGCTATTATCCGTCCCGGTCCTAATCTGAATTTTTTCATCTTTTTACAATTTCGTCGGTCCATTCCAGGAGATCTTTCATTACATCTTTTGCATTTATCTCGTTGAGAATTTCGTGACGTGCTCCCTCGTAAAGCTTCATCCGGACATTTTCATGTCCCGTCGATTTAAGGTCTTCATAAACCTGACGGACTCCCTTTCCGTAGGCTCCGACGGGATCTGCTTCTCCCGAAATTATAAACATCGGAAGCTCCTTCGGAACGGCCTTATACCATCTTTTTTCCGAAACGCTCTTGAGAAGCGTGAACATATCTCTGTAGCCTGCTGCCGTAAACAAAAATCCGCAAAGAGGATCTTTTATATATTCGTCAACCTCGCCGTTATCTCTCGAAAGCCAGTCAAACTTGGTACGGGGCGACTCTATCTTGCTGTTGTACGTTCCGAACGCAATATGATCAATAAATTCACTGCGATGTCTGCTTCCCTTGAATTTTGAAATAACGTTCGTAAGCATGATTCCCGCCGATGCGGCCGGATTAAATCCGCTTGTTCCGCAAAATACTGCTCCCGAAAGATCCTTGCCGTATTTTTCGACATAGCTTCTCGCCACAAACGATCCCATGCTGTGTCCGAAAAAGATTATCGGGCACCCCGGGTATTTTTCGGCAGCTTTCAGCGTAATGGCTCTCGCATCACTGATGAATCCCTGCCAGCCGTCTTTTTCTCCGAAGTATCCGCAATCATCTTCCGATGCCGCGGATCGTCCGTGACCTGCATGATCGTTGATGAACACGGCGTATCCGTGATATGCCATGTAATATGCAAATGCCTGATAGCGTTCTCCGTGTTCCGCCATGCCGTGCGCCACCTGAATTATTGCCTTTACACGGCTTTCGTCCGCAGGTGCCCACGAACGTGCAAAAATGTCACATACTCCCGTTGCCGATGCGTAACGGTATTCTTCGCGGATAATATCCATAAAAAGCACTTCCTTTATAAAATATCTGTTTACGGCTGTTCCGTCACAGATGCAGGATCAAACACATTGTCGGAATACATCTCCGAAGCATTTCCCGAAACATCCTCTCCCGGTATCAGATCATACGAAAGAGAAAAGCAGTGCGAACGAAGCTTCGGCACACCCTGTGTTCCCGCAAGCAT
This sequence comes from Acutalibacteraceae bacterium, assembly GCA_045537495.1. Classification (GTDB taxonomy): domain Bacteria; phylum Bacillota; class Clostridia; order Oscillospirales; family Acutalibacteraceae; genus UBA1425. The sequence goes on along the minus strand of JAZSPN010000021.1, from coordinate 12,026 downwards.
ATGCCTGAAAGTATTTCCGGAAAAAGTCTTATCTCCTATTCTGATTTTCAGAACATATCCGATATTTTCACTGTATGCACCGTCATGCTCAACGATCTGAATCCACTGTGCGGGATTCCCCGAAAGACTTATTTTTTTATCGTCATCTTTTCCTTCATTGTAGGTGTTTGCAATGGCGATTATATCCTGTGCATCCATCGTGACCGTGGAAACGCTCACCTTCTCGGGACTGTAAACTCCGCCCGAAAGTCCCTGATAGCTTCCTCCCCACGTTCCCTTCGACGATGCCGTATACCTCGGAAAACTTGCCGAATACAGACAAGCCGCCGGCCTCGAAGTACCGTCGTATGCCACATACTGTCCCATAACCTCGTCAACACATGAATATATAAGCGCCGACGGTGTACGCGAAGTATACGCGACTCCCGCATTCGATATGCTGTAATTGTAATTTTTCAAAAAAGTATACGTCGCAACGATCTGAGCTTTAAGCGCTTCCTTTGTCGATTCGTTGCAATATCCGCCTATCTCGATAAGCGTTGTACGTGCCAGAAAATCTCTTGTTTCATAAGTTATTCCGCCACGTTTGACCGTAGACGGCACATCCTCGTCGTAAGCCATGTGCGTTTCGGGATAATAGTGCATGAGTATCTGAACGTAATTCCACCTGAACCTTCCGTTTACATCGGCATAGGCTACCGCTCCGAGCTGACTCATACCGACTCCGTGTCCGTATCCGTACACCTTAAAAGTATAGGTGCAGACAAGCTCATCGCGTGCATACTGTTTTTTTACAACAGTATCCGTCGTTGTTTCAGCAGCGGTTTCATCGGCATTACTGCCGTAACTCACCGAAAATAAGCACGACGCGACAATAAGTGCAACCGTCAGAAAAAAAGCAATAACCCTTCTTTTCATAGACACCTCTGAAAAAATATATATAATAAAGTATATTATAATGCCGTTTATTCGTCAAGAGTTTCGGGCATAAAAAAACGACCACCCTTTTGGGTGGCCGAATCTTTCAAAGTGTCGGCGTAGACCTATCTTTCCGGGCAGCTTCCCGCCAAGTATTGTCGGCACGAATGAGCTTAACTACCGTGTTCGGGATGGGAACGGGTGGACCCTCATCGTCATATACACCGACTGAGAAACGCTCCAACGTTCCTCAGAACGCTAATGATTATATCACCTGCATAAGTGTTTGTCAAGCATTTTTTTAAAATTTCTTAAAAAATTTTTTATACATGCTTTTATACTCCCGACAGCCTTGAAAATATCGTTTACAGCAATTATAATAAAAGAGGAAAAACATACAAGGAGGAATCCGTTTGAGCTTCGACTCTTACTGCAAGCCTACCTTTAACCGTCTGTCTGACGAAAAGCAAAACAGAATACTCTCGGCAGGCATAACCGTTTTCTCCCAGAACGGCTACCACGGTGCAAAGATGACCGAAATCGCAAAAGAAGCCGATGTCAGTGTCGGTTCTTTGTATAAATACTTCGACAACAAGCACAGTCTTTTTCTGACTCTTACGGGAAAAACGGTGTCAAGAATGGAACAGCTTCTCATGAAGCTTCTCGATACCGACATGGACATCCTTCTGAAAACAGAAAAAATCATACGCTCGATTCAGCAGTTTTCACGGGAAGACACCATGCTGATTCGCCTTTATCAGTCCATGACAACGGAAAGTGATCCTTCTCTTGCCGAGTTTTTTGCAGTAGAGATGGAATCCGTTACCGCAAGAATTTATCTTTCCGCCGTGTCCGAAGGTCAGCGCACGGGCGAAGTCAGAAACGACATTGATGCAGGCATTGCCGCATATCTCATGAGTACGCTTTTCATGTCGCTTCAATTCTCATATGCCTGCGACTATCACAAAAAGCTTTTCCGCATTTACCTTGGAGAATCTCTTCCCGACCACGACGATTTTGTTGTTGATCAACTTCTCAAATTCATCAAGTCAGCATTGAAACAGGAGGATAAAACATGAGATCACCGTTCTATGTAATTGCATACGACATCGGCACTACGGGTGTAAAAACCTGCCTTTTCAGAATTTCGGACAGAATAGAGCTTATCAGCGGCGTCAGCGAAGGCTATAATCTTTATGTTCTTCCCGACGGCGGTGCTGAACAGAATCCCGACGAATGGTGGAGTGCCATGTGTTCCTGCACAAAAAAAGTTATGGAAAGCTCCGACATTTCCCCCGACAGAATTGAAGGTATTTCCTTCTGTTCACAGATGCAGGGACTCGTTCTCGTTGACAAAGACTGCAACCCCGTCCGCCCCGCCATGAGCTATATGGATCAGCGTGCAACGGCCGAGCTCAAAAAAGGTATTGCACACGGTCCTCAGATTGCAGGCGCAAACATCGTAAAGCTTCTTCGTTCACTCGCCGTGACGGGTGCCGTTGCCGCAAGCGTAAAGGATCCCGTCTGGAAATACAAATGGGTTGAAGCAAATGAACCCGAAATATTCAAAAAAGTATACAAGTGGCTCGATGTCAAAGAATCGGTTATCGCGCGCATGACGGGCAACTGCATAATGACACGTGATTCCGCCTTTGCGACACTTCTTTACGATATCCGTAAAGGCAAAGAGGGCTGGAGTAAATCCATTTGCAAGATGCTGAAAGTCAACCCGGACCACCTTCCCGAGATCATTGAATGTCACGACAAGGCAGGCGTTCTTCGTGAAAAGCAGGCATCGGAACTCGGACTTTGTCCCGGCACTCCCGTTTACGGCGGAGGCGGTGACGCTTCTCTTATCGGAATCGGTGCAGGCTGTGTCGGTGTCGGAGAAACCCACATCTACTGCGGAACTTCGGGCTGGGTATCAACCGTTGTCGACAAAAGCGTCGTTGATGCTTCCGCCATGATAGCCGCCATTGTCGGTGCACAGAAAGGACTTTTCAATTACTTCGCCGAGCAGGAAACTGCGGGCAAATGTGTGGAATGGGTAAAGGATCATCTTGCTCTCGACGAAGTCGATCTTTATCTTAACAAAGAGTTTGACCTCTCATTGAAAACTGCCGATACCGAAGCCGTCTACACGAGTCTTTACGATTATCTCATGGCAACGATCGACACCGTTCCCACGGGCTGCAACGGAGTAATCTTCACTCCGTGGCTTCACGGAAACCGCTGTCCGTTCGAGGATCCGAACGCACGAGGCATGTTCTTCAACATAGGTCTTGACACGGGCAAAAGTGAGCTTATCCGCGCCGTTGTCGAAGGTGTATGTTACCATCTTCGCTGGATGCTTGAAACTCAGGACAAAAAAATCTCCACCTCGAAAACCCTGCGTTTCGTCGGCGGAAGCGCTCTTTCCGACGTGATGTGCCGAATGATGGCAGACTGTACGGGACGCAAAGTCGAAACTGTCAGCAGTCCTCAGAATACCGGTGCCGTCGGTGCAGCTGCTCTTATCGCATACGGCTCGGGTGCCATATCGTCCCTCGACGAAATCAGGTCCCTTGTTCCTGCGGCAAAGTCGTTCACTCCCGATCCCGAGAAGAAAGCCGTGTACGACCGCAACTTCAATGTATATAAAAATCTGTACAAATCAAACAAAAAGAATTTTCGCTCTCTGAACGGATGATTTCATGAAAAAGAAAAATCTCAGAACTTTATTGCTTTTCGCCTGTGCGTTTGTTATTGTTGACATAATCGCAATTCTCGTCATCATTTTCCTTCCCGAGGAAACCGAAACATTTTCTCCCGAAACAACCGATGTCATCACGACAACAACGGTACAGACTGTCGCAACAACGACTCCGACCGAAACGAAGCCTTCAACTGAAACGCTTACTCTTTCTTTTGTCGGCGACTGTATGTTTGCTTCAAATCACGGCGGATTCGCCGAACAGAGCTTTAACCGATATGCTCAGACAAACGATCCTTCATACTTTCTCAAAAATTTCCGTGAGCTTTTCCTTAACGACGATCTGACCGTTGCCAACTGTGAAGGAGTCCTCTCCGACAGTGAACTTCAGGAAAAGGCCGTCACCACGGAAATTGCTTTCTGGTTCAAAGGTCCGTCTTCGAATGCCGAAATATTCCGTGCAGGCGGAGTTGATTTTGCAAGCGTCGTAAACAATCATTCCCACGATTTCGGTCAGCAGGGAAGTGACGATACCGAAAGCTCTCTCGAAGCTGTCGGAGTAATCCCCGGCAAGCGCGATACCGTTTCGTATCTTACACTGAAGGGACAAAAAATCGGCATTCTTTGCTGTTCTTTGTACTCATACTCATACGTAGGCGACATACGGGTAAAGCTCAATGAAATGAAACGAGAGCAGTGTGATCTTTGCATACTCTACTTCCACGGAGGCATCGAAAACGAAACTCAGCCCGAAGACTGGAAAATCAGGGCTTGTCACGATCTCGTCGATGCAGGTGCCGACCTCATCATCGGCTCTCACCCCCACGTTCTTCAGCCCGTTGAGCTTTACAAAAATAAACTGATCGTCTATTCGCTCGGAAATTTCTGTTTCGGCGGTAATACTCACCCTCCGAAAAACACTGCCGTTTATCAGGCGGTTTTCACGATTCGCGACGGCAAGCTGATATCAAGAGAGGACAATTTTATTCCGTGCGTCGTATATACGGGCAACCGTAACAATTATCAGCCTGCAATAATTACCGACGAAGCCAAAAAGCAGGAAATTCTCGACTTTCTGTTCTCGATGTATTAAAACTTTAAGCGGTTTACAGAAATGAATCTGTAAACCGCCTTTTTATTTGAACTTATGAGTTGAATTGATTTTTCCTTTTTTCAAAATTGCATCAACAAGAGAGTTTACGTCGCCCGGCATCTTCTTGTCGGGGAAAACTTTTGACAAAAAGACTGCAATTGCAGACACCCTTTTATACAGTCCGTCCGTTTCCGAGAGTCCGAGTCCTTCTCCGAAAACAGAAAGAAAAACCGCCTTCACCGCATCGGAAAGCTTCATTTTGAAGTATTCATCGGTTTTATCTTGTTTCGGAATCTGCCACAGCAAAAGTCTTCTTATGATTTTGTATGTTTTGCCGACCGTTGCTTTCTTGAAGAATTTTGCCAAGGGCTTTACGAAAACATACATTTTTGACAGCTTATCTCCGTTTGCACCGAGTGCCGCAAGCCGTTCGGCAAGCTCTTTTCTGCCGACCGTTGCACCGTCGATAACATTCGTCACAAGCGAAAATGACTTATCGGCAAGCATACCGTAATGTTCCGTTCTTCGGGTTTCAACTTTCAGCGAATCACCGTCAAAAGTCGCATAAACTATATGTCCCGGGTAACCGCAAAGCGCCCCCAGACTGTACTGATGAAGAATGTTTCCGTTTTCACTCACGAAAAACGATTCATCCTCCATGTGAAGATGTCCTACAAAAATACATTCGAGTCCCGCATCGGCAAGACGTGATGCCACATATTCTCTCTCGGCAACACAGCTTCTACCCGTTATCATCGGATGCACGGGCGGTATCACGGGATGATGCTCTGTTGCAATAACCTTCTGTCCGTCCTCAGTCGCTTTTCTGAGCTGTTCTTCAATCCACAGAAAATGCTCGTCGGAAAAGCCTGCCCCCGTACCCTTGCCGTTCTGATCGTCATTCAGTGCCAACAGCCTCAGTCCGTCACATAGCTGAACAACATAGGAACTCGTTCCGAGGTGAGTCACGAACTCGGAAATCGCATCGCCGGGTCCGAAATCCTTGTAGAAATCGCGAAGCTCGCCGTGATTTAAAACTTTCACGTCGGAAATCACGTCATCCTTGTCGTAGCGGTTATTTCTTCCGTCACTGCACCAATCGTGCGTTGCCGTTATGGCAAAGACGGGCATCTTTTCTTTGAGGACGTACAGAATTTCCCGGAATTCCACGTGGCTTTTTATCTCTCCGTTATTTGTAAGATCCCCTGCAATCAACAGCGCTTCGGCACCGTCGGCAATCATCTGTGAAAAAGCCGTTTCCGAAATTTCCCTGCTCTTTGCAAGACACTTCTGATCGGATCCGTCGCGAAGCTCATAGGCTCTTCCGCTGTTTCCCAGTGTTTCCGAATAATAGTGCGTATCCGCAACAATCGCTATCTTAAACTTCTTCGGCATTTATTCTTTCAACCGCCTTTTTTCTATCGGCAATATCTGCCATTATCCTGTTGTGCTGCTTGCGTGAAATGTTATAAAAAATAATCGGAACAAGCATCAGCAGATATCCTGCCATCGGCACGGTTGTCATACACGACAGCAACGCACTCTTTGCCGTAGCCGTCTGTGCAACCGCTATTGCATCCTCGTGTGTCGCATAACCTGCCATACCGAGAATCGCAAGACCTATCGTCGATGAAACGGAGTTGGTAAGCTTTCCCGTAAATGACATGAGTGACAGCATTATTCCTTCTGCTCTGTCACCTGTTTTCCATTCAACATAATCAACCGTTTCCGCCTCCATCTCCTTGCAAAGAAGATTTTTGAATTCAAGCGGAATTGATGTCAGCACCGTAAAAATTATAACAAGTATCACTATAAACAGTGACGGCTTGCTGCCGACATCGTTATTCAGCAAGGAGTCCGACGTTGTCAGATAAAACAGTCCGTGCATTACTGCTGCCACAACACAGCACACTATGTACATCTTCTTGAAATCGGCACGTTCGCCGAGTTTTTCAACAACCCACGGCACCAACACACCCGCTATAAACGGAGCAGGCGCCAGTGCTGCCGAAAGTACGGTAACGTATGCCGCATCGCCCATAAGGTCTACCGCAAAATACATCTGGACCGCCGTTTTCACCGTGACGAGAAGAAACGCCATATTTGAAAGAAACAGCATAAACAACGGTCTGTTTTTCAAAAGGAGCGTAAAGCATTCTTTTATCGTCGGCTCTTTTTCGTTTCGCGAAGCTCTCTCGTGACAGTTTCTGTACGTCGGCCTTGTAAAGAGAATTATTCCCGCAAAAGCAATAACCGCCGCCGTCGTGTAGGCGTAACCCGTGTTCTCCTTGAAATAAGGTATGAGAAGCGCTATCGGCAAAACGGCACCGGGAATTGCACCCACGACAGCACGGACGATGGAGCTTATGCCGAAAAGCTTTGTTCTCTCCACGGAGCTCGACGTTATCGAAAACGCAAGCGCACCCATCGGTATATCAAACGCCGTGTACGACATATCCCATCCGACAAGCGCAACAACCGCAAAAATCATTCTCGCGATCGGCGGAAAAGATGAGCTGTTGAGAAAAACAAAAAGCGTGAAAAAAGCACATATCATCGGCGCCCATTTTATATAGGGAAGCATTTTGCCTTCCTTTTTGTTCGTCTTATCGACAAGAATTCCCATCATGGGATCGTTGAACGCATCCCAGAGTCCCGTCCAGAATCTGACTCCGCTGATGAAATTCATATTTATTCCGAGGAGATTCGTAAGAAAATAGTTGACATTGCCGGCGCTCATCGTCGTTGTGCTCATGCCCTGAGCACCTCTTCCGAGAGCATACGACAACGTTTCCTTCCACGTGAGATAAGTTTCCTCTCCCACATCGGAACGCACAATCTTGGAATTGAGAAAATCCTTTATTTTCAAAGAAACAGCTCCTTAATCCTTGAAATCCTTAAAGCTCAGAATTCTGATGCGGTTTTTCTTGTTTGCATAACGTCTTTTTCGGTTTCCGCCTATAAAGAGCAAAACAATATACGCCACCACGAGAACGGCGATAACCGAAGCAACTATTTTGAATGCAATATGAGAAACGACCATCTTCAATTTTGCTGCAATGTATGCGCCAATGCTTTTGTCAATTGTTTCCGCCGCAACGAGATCCGCTCTTGCTATCTCCTGTCCCGCATAGAAAACTGCGGCCTGTGCTATTTTTTCACCTTTTTTTACCGGTGCATCAACGCTTTCTCCGAGTGAGCCTTTAACGATCTCAACAAGCACGCTGTCCTCGTTGACTCCCGAAGGCACAAACGCATAGAGGTCCTCCGCGGGAAGCAATGCCAGATGATCGGTCTTGTTTGAATAATTTACGGGAACCTCCGTAATCACTTCCGATGCCGACAGCACCGCCTCGTATCGGATATGCTTGAATGTCCACTCGAGGAGCAGTTTCGCATCCGTAAATGCACCGTTTTCATCGTATCCGTCATCGTCAATATCGTCGTGCGGTGCTTTCATTATAACGGCAAGATACGTATATCCGCTCTTACTTGCCTTCGCGACAACACATTTACCCGCTTTTGAAGTAGAGCCCGTTTTGCCGTTTACAACGTACTGGCAATAATAATCTTTATATCCCGAATTCATCAGAAAGTTCGTATTTCTGATTATTCTTGATTCGTTCATGTTCGACTCGGGAAGTGTGTAGCTTTTGGTAGATGTAATTTCTTCGTAAATCTCACTCTTTGAAAAAGTCAGGGCATATTTTGCAATCTTCGCCATATCTGCCGCCGTTGAATAATGCTGTTCATCGTCGAATCCGTGAGGGTTGACAAAATGAGTATCTTTGCAGCCTATGCGCTGTACAAAAGTGTTCATCATCTCGACAAAACGGTCAACCGATCCGCCTCCGATATAATCGGCAAGCGTTACCGCCGCTTCATTCGCACTCGGAATAAGCATACAGTGAAGCAAATCATAAACGGAGATTACTTCTCCCGCTTTAAGTCCCGCATTTGAGCTGTTCGTATTTATAAACATTTTTATTGCGTGCTCGGGCACCGTAATCAGCGTATCCAGATTTTCACAGTTTTCCAGTGTCAGAATTGCCGTTACTATCTTTGTGAGTGAGGCGGGAGGTGTTCTTTCGCTTGTGTTTTTCTCAAAAATAGGTGTATCGTCCTCAAGACTCTGAATAAGAATAATATCCGATCTCGGGTTTAATGTTTCCAACAAAGAATTATAAGCCGCTTCCGCCTTCATCGTCGGAAGTGCGGTAACAGCTAAAATAAAAGAAAGAACAAAAAATAACAATTTTTTCATAGACAATACACCACCAATGTTGTATTATATTAGTATAATTTTTTAAAGAGGCGAAAAAAATGGTCTACGTTACCGGCGACACACACGGCGATTACAAAAGATTTTCCGATCCCAGGCTCCGCCAGCTTCAAAAAGGCGATACCCTTATCATTTGCGGAGATTTTGGTTTTATATGGGACGGAAGCCGTGAAGAAGAAAGAATTCTCAAAAAACTCGGCAAAAAGAAATATAACATCTGCTTCATCGACGGCACTCACGAAAATTTCGAACTGCTCGAAAAATATCCCGTAACTGCATGGAAGGGCGGTAAAGTCCGAAACATATGCGGAAATGTCTATCATATGATGCGCGGTCAGGTATTCACCATCGACAAGCTCCACATTTTCACATTAGGCGGAGGCGAAAGTCCCGATATCGACATAAGACTCGAACACAACACCTGGTCAAAATCGGAAATCCCCACAAAGGAAGAGCTTCTCGATGCCGCCAAAAGAGTCGAGATGACCGACGGCGATATCGACATCATCATAACCCATGAGCCGCCACTCAAAATAAAAGGCTTCCTTCAGCTGAAAGAAAACAAAGAAGCCGTCCGTGTCACGGGACTCAACACCTTCTTCGAAGAGCTCGCCTCATTCTGCAAATTCAAAAGATGGTTTTTCGGCTCTCTTCACGAGGACAAGTTTGTTTCCTCTTCCCATATCGCCGTCTTCAACAGCATCATAAACGCTCATACGGGAAAACCTCTCAGTTGATTATATCATACCATATTTATTCTTAATATTACATTTTAGAAAAATACGCAAATTACTTGTAAATATTACATAAACAAAGTATTAAGTTTTGTTTGTCAAAAGACACCGGATATAAATTGTTCAATTTTTTGTCCCGTGTCTTTTGTTTTTACTTCTTTTTATATTGAAAAAAAGCATACATATAGCTTATAATAAGAAAAAAGGAGGTACCGCCATGACCGATAAGGCTCTTTTTGAAATTGCAAAGAAAGCAACCACGTTATCCTACTCTCCGTATTCGGGATTCAGGGTAGGCGCGGCTCTTCTGTGCAAAAACGGAAACATATACAAAGGCGCAAATATCGAAAATGCCTCATTTTCCGCAACGGTATGTGCAGAAAGATCCGCACTTTTCAGCGCCGTCATTGCGGGCGAAAGAGATTTTGTCGCCATTGCCGTTGCCTCAGTAAACAGTGACGGCAAAGTCACCGCTTCGCCTCCTTGCGGAATCTGCCGTCAGGCTCTTTCCGAATTCTGCAAAAAGGATTTCAAGGTGATCTTCGGCACCGACGATACCCTTTCCGTTGTGACTCTCGACAACCTGTTGCCGTGTTCTTTTTCACTAATATAAAGATTTTGTTAAGTTTTTTCTAATCTTTTCTTAATCCCTTGAATTCACCGGACTTTTGCTGTATACTCAAACGCGGAGATGAAAATCAATGGCTATAAAAGATTACAATATCCTTGTCACCCTCGACAAAAACTATATTCTCCCGTTGCAGGTTATGATAGTTTCCGTTCTCCGGTCGAATCCTCAGTCAAAGATTTCGCTGTACGTAGCGCATTCTTCGCTGACGGAAGAGGATTTTATTCGTATCAGATCCGCCGACTGCAACGGAAATCTCAACGTTTTCCCGATAACGGTAAATCCCGATCTTCTTTGCGATGCCCCCATTCTGAAAAGGCTTTCCAAAGAAACATATTACCGCCTCATCGCTCAGGAATATCTTCCTTCGGACGTTAACAGAATTCTGTATCTCGATCCCGACATTTCGGTCATCAACAGTCTTTCTTCGCTGTACAACACCGATCTCAGGGGCAATTATTTCGCCGCCGCAGGACATCTGGACGGTTTCCTGAATTTTTACAACAAGGCACGTCTCGGCATACGTCACAACAAGGACTATGTCAATGCCGGTGTTTTACTCATGGATATCTCCGCGCTCAGGTCACTGAACAATTCCAACGAGATATTCCGTTTCGTCAAAGACAATTCCTCGAAGCTCTGGCTCGCCGATCAGGACGTTCTCAACGCTTTCTACGACGGAAAAATTCTCACTCTCGACACCGACATATACAACCTCGACGAAAAAACATTCAAAAAACATTCAAAAAAGAAAAAAATCAATGCTCAATGGGTAAAGGAAAACACCGTAATCGTTCATTACGACGGAAAGAATAAACCGTGGAATGAGCCTTACGAAGGAGTTCTCGGAAACTACTTCAACTTTTTCCGCAAAGACCTCGAATCCTGCCTCAATTATTAAGATTATGACCGACACAAAAAGAACTCTTCTTATAAAACGAATACTTTGTATAATTCTGATACTCATACTTTCAGCTATAACCGTATTTGTCTATGTCCGTTACGGACGGATGCTGTGGACATTCTTTTCCGACGTCGACAACCTGAAAGCATGGATAAACGGATTCGGCAATTTCGGAAGTCTTGCCTTCGTCGCAATACGGACCGTTCAGACCGTCGTTAAAATCATTCCCGCCGAACCGCTCGAAATCGGCTCGGGACTCGCCTTCGGAATATGGGGCGGAATGTTTCTGTGTCTGCTCGGAAGCGTCCTCGGCTCCGTCGTGATACTTCTCCTCACCAGGAAATTCGGAACGAAGGTTATCAACCTGTTTTTCAACGAAAACAAGCTTTCGTCGATGGCCTTCCTGAAAGACCACCGAAAACGCCGTTTGCTTCTTTTGATAATCTACCTGATTCCCGGCACCCCCAAGGATGCAATTACATACTTCGCCGGGCTGACGGATATCAACCTCGTCGAATTCATGATTCTGACCTCTTTGGCACGTATACCCTCGATACTCTCCTCCACCATCTGCGGCGCCTTACTCGGAGAAAAGAATTTCGCACTGGCAATCGGAATTTTCGCGGCTACAACCGTTCTGAGTATGGGCGGTGCTCTCGTCTACAAAAAGATTTCCGAAAAATACAGCAGAAAAAAAGCATAAGGCATATAAAAGAGGCTGCAAAAAAACTTTTGATATAATCCCCTTAAAGTAGACACTTGAAATAACCAAAAA
>JAZSPN010000014.1:0-2927 GCA_045537495.1 Acutalibacteraceae bacterium | reverse complement strand
CCCCGTGCGCCACCGAGAGCTTACGGGCTTCGACAATGCTCATATTATTTCTAACCTTCAATATCTTATGGACTCAGGTGCGGATATTATTATCAGACTGCCCCTGATTCCCGATTGCAATGACAACGAAGAGGATATTGCCCTGCTTGCAGATTTCCTTAATGAAAACAAAGGACGGTACAGATATGCAGAGATTATGCCTTATCATACTCTCGGTATCGGAAAATCCGAAAAGATTGGCACTGTTTCAGCTTATACCCGTGAAAGTGCGGGGGATGATGAAATGGCACGCTGGTGTTCACAGTTTGCTTCTCACGGCACAGATGTGAGGGTATCAAAATAAAAGAGGTATCTTTATGACAGATTTAGTAAAAATCGACCCTTTCCTTTACGGATATTTTCTCGATGAGACACTTGAGCACGGCGAAAGAGTGGGTCTTGCTCTGCTTTATGCCGCAAAGAATATCGAGATTAGGTTTTCGCGCCGATTGCTTCCCGAAACGGCATTTGAAACGAAATACGGCACAGCAACCTACACTCCTTCAGAAGGGCTTCGCTTTTGTGATGAAAACATTATGAAGCTTGCTGAGGAATTTCCCGAACACAAGGAAACATTTAAGCGATACATTGACAAATTAAATATATTCAGAGACAAAGCAAAAAGACTTTATTCCGAACCCACGGAAGCACTCGACCGTTCAGGTGCCGAATGGGGCGGCGGTTGGGGCGGCCATTCCAACCCGGATTACGGCAGAATAGTCAATTTCGGTACAGACCATATCCGTTCAATCATCGCCGAAAACCGTGATAAACACCCCGACGAGGATTGGTTTTACCGTTCTTGTTCCTATGTCCTTGATGCAATAGACATTATAGGTGAAAGATACCGTTTTTCAGCTCTTAAAAAGGCTGAAGAATGCGAAAGCACCAATGACAAGGCGTTTCTTCTGCGTATGGCAAAGGCATTTGAAACCGTGCCGAAGAAGCCTGCTTACGATTTCACTTGGGCTATGTGCTCTTTTATGCTCATCTTTGCCCTTGACGGAAGTGATTCTCCCGGTCGGTTTGACCAGTATATGTATCCCGCATATTTAAAAACCGAGAACAAGGAAGAAATTACAGATCTGCTTGACAGACTGTGGGAATATTTCCACGACCACCGTTCCTGGAATCTCTGCATTTCGGGAAGCGACGAGAGCCGGAATGACGAATCCAATGAGCTTACATATGATATTCTCGATATGGTGAGAAAGAAAGGCTATAACACACCAAATCTCACCTGCCGCATTCACTCAAACACACCCGATAAGCTCTGGAATGCCATTGCAGATACTCTTGCAACAGGAACGGGACTTCCTGCACTATACAACGACGATGTGGTTTGTGCTGCACTTGAAAAAACAGGCATTCCGCCCGAAGACAGCCACGATTACTGTATGAACGGCTGTAATCAGATAGATATTCTCGGCAAGAGCCATATGGGTCTTGAAGACGGCGAGGTTGTTTTTGCCAAGTGCCTCGAATTTGCACTTCACAACGGCATTAATGCAATGAACGGTGAGAAAGTTTCCATTGAAACGGGCGACCCGAGATCCTTTGCGACCTACGAGAGCTTTGAACGGGCTTTTATGGAACAGCTTGAATATGTGACCTACAATTCCTGCAGCAGTGCAAACACATATCAGCACCTTCGGGGTGTGTTTGAACCTCACCCTCTTCGTTCCTGTCTGATTGAGGGCTGCCTTGAAAAAGGCCGTGACTACAGAAACGGCGGTCCGCTTTATAACCACGGACAGATTTTAGCCGAAGGTATTGCCGATACAGGCGACAGCCTTTACGCTGTCAAGAAGCTTGTTTACGACGAAAAGAAATATACAATGTCAGAGCTTATTGATGCCCTTAACGCAAACTTTGAGGGATACGAAAAGCTTCACCACGATTTTAAGAACTGCGAAAAGTTCGGCAACGATATCGAAGAGGTTGACGAAATAACTGCACGTGCACTCAACCGTTTCTTCACCGTTCTCAAGCGTAACAACACCTACAGAGGCGGAGTGTTCACGGGCGGATGCAGTACATTCAACCGTGCCGCCGATTACGGTGAACAGACTGCGGCACTTCCCAACGGAAAGCTAAAGGGAGAACCCCTCCTCGCAGACAGCATCGCCGCAACACCCGGACGTGACACGAACGGACCTACGGCACAAATCAAATCCGTTCTTAAATACAATCACACCAACGCTTGCAGCGGCTTTGTTTTTCAGAATAAGTTTGAAAAGAAGCTGTTCTGCAGTGAGAAAGGAAAAGCCTCTTTTATCGCGCTTGCAAAAGCGTATTTTGCGGGCGGCGGACAGCAATATACCGTTACTGTCGTTTCTCCTGAAGACCTCCTTGACGCAAAAACGAATCCCGATAACCACCGCAATCTTATAGTGCGTGTCGGAGGTTACAGCGATTATTTCGTAAACCTTGACGAAGCACTTCAGGATAATGTCATTGAGAGAACGTTTACGGGAATCTGACAATATGAATAAAATGTACAATTATGCCTTCAAGTAAAGAATATTTGGATTTCATTTTAGAACAGTTATCTGAATTAGAAGAAGTAACATACAGAGCGATGATGAGAGAATATATCCTCTGCTACCGAGGCAGAATTATCGGCGGTATATAGGACGACAGATTACTTGTAAAACCCGTCAAAGCGGCTGTTAACATTATCAGCTCAATCGAAGAAATCATCCTCAATGAAATAGTCTGCGCATAAAATTAAGGCAGGGAGAAATTGAAATAGTCAATACTTTGTAGACACAAAAAAGAAAAAGTTAAGCAGCCAGTTCAATTCTGTATTGGACTGGCGTTTTTCTATTCAGTTTACGCAAAGGTTTGATGTAATTAAAGTAGTGAATGGCTTGAGCAATAATATC
>JAZSPN010000087.1:0-4066 GCA_045537495.1 Acutalibacteraceae bacterium | reverse complement strand
TCCCGTGTCAGTCCTGCTACATTAAAAAAGAACCTGGCGTTGATTAACGCCAGGCCCAAGAAAGTTTTAAATTACCAAAAACCGCTGGATTTATTTGATGATTCTATCAAAAAGTGTTGCACTTAGTTTGACAAATCATCTCATCAACTGCTCTCACCTTCGTGGGGGCAGTTGTCTTATATCAACACGGTTTTACTGACTGAGGACTGTAAACTATTTAACTGTATCACCTGTACGCGGTACGGCAAATTCGTGGGGAATGTTCTGCTCAACGGCAGAAATCAGTTCATTTACACCGACAATCTCAACTCCGTCATCAAGCTGACTGACGAAATACCGAAGGTCATCAGGTCCCACCGTCCACGGGTGAACATTGATTACGGTGTAGCCGTTGATGGTTTTGATATCGGCAGGTCTCTCATTGATGACCGATGCCTGCTCCGAGAGCCATTCATTTGTCACTTCGGAAGCGTTACCGCTCGGATGCCAGAGGCTGAAACCGACAGAAATAAACGGCTTGCCGTTTGAGAAGAAAACCTTTCCTCCGCCCGCAGAATACCTGTCGGGATCAAGCTGGATAATTCCTCCGCGAATGTTATCGTATCTCGAAAAATATCCGAGTCGCTTTTCAAAATCCGAGTCGAATGTGACGCCTTCGGCTTTATCGAGAAACGTCATGATATCAAGTCCCGATCGAAGCATTGAAGAAGCGGTATAGTCCGAAAAAGCTTCGAGTTCTTTGCTGTTCATTTTGGATATTCTCGCATATCCCCCGCCCGACGGTCCCGCAATGAACGTTGCATCTTCGGATGCTCCGCGAGTTCTTTTCACATCAACCGATGACAGTTCGGAAAGTATCGGTGCAAAGGTCCAGCTTACCGGCACATCGAGTAAGTAACTTTGCCATGTGTGGAATTCCGAGAATCCGTTCTGAATCCATTGAGCATTGTCGCCGTCGCTGTAAACAATTGCAACATAATGCTTTTCGGGATTCAGGGTTACTTTTTCAGGGTAAACAGACTCAAATTTTGAAACATCGGAATTAAAATTCGAAAGAATGCTCAGGTTAAACGAATGATCCGATGGTATAACGCAATGTCCGTAACGCGAAGCCGATTCGGTAAACTTCACCTCGTACTGACACCAGCCGAAAATCAGCGACGAAGGTTCGAGATCACGCATGACACTGTCACGGAACAGTCTGCCTTCATAGTCGCTGTCATCTACATACATCACGAAAATATTCTGTTGAACAGCAAAATCTCTCATGCCGTGTGCGTAGTAATAAAGGTGGACAAGAGAATCTTTGCGAAAATGCTCCTTATTCGTCTTGTAGAATTTTTTCAGATAGGAGAGATCGATCGTGTCACGGCTTATATCTGCACGTTTTTCTAGTCCGAGAGAGATAACCGCCTCTTCAATATCCGCCGAAACGGGTAACCAGCCGTTAATCGTTGCGAGGTTTGTTGCCGTATTGAGCTGTCCGTGATCCTGCGTCGTGGCATAAAGAATGTAACCGCCGTCTTCGATGTGCGACCTGAATTTTCTTATAAGCGTATCAAAAGTCCATGCGTTACCCGTTTCATCGTTGTAAATGAGCTCATAACCCGCTTTTTCCATTTCCCGAAGAGCGTAACGGTTGGTTTCGTATCCGTAATCAATGAAAATTTCGGGGGCAGTCCTTGCAACAAGTCCCTGCAAGGAAATAACCGTGTGAAGCTGAGACAAGGAAAGAAGCGATGACTTGACGACCGTTATTTCACCGTTGATTGTGACGTCCTCGAAAACATCGGACATCGCAATAAGCTCATTTTCGGATTTAGCCACAGGCGGTTTCAGCAGCAAAGAGGCATCTATCATGTTGAAAAAAATGGAAATCATCATAATTATAAAAGAAATACCCATCCTGATTTTTGCCAAAACGACCACTCCGTTTTTGTTTTATTTGAGAATATTATATAAATAAAGTGCTTTTATGTCAATAAACAGAAAAACACCCACTTGCGTGAGTGCTCTTTTGGTGCGGATAACAGGGCTTGAACCTGCACGGTTTACACCACCGGATCCTAAATCCGGCGCGTCTGCCAATTCCGCCATATCCGCATACCTATTCAGTTTACCGTTTCTTTAGTGTGCGCGTGACTCTTGCGGTGCCCAAAATTCGTCGTTCAGCTTCGCTTTCCGATTTTCGGCAAAAAGAAAAACTCACAGTTTCCTGTGAGCCTTGGAGCGGATGACGAGGCTCGAACTCGCTACCTCCACCTTGGCAAGGTGGCGCTCTACCAGATGAGCTACATCCGCAACTGCGAATAGTATTATATCAACCCGAAACGGATTTGTCAACTATTTTTTAATAATAACTTGTAAAAATTTCAGTTTCGTTGTAAACTGTATTAGTATCCTTATAAAAATTCGGACGAAAGTGTTTTCCGACACACATAATTCATCATTTAAAAGAGGTGTTTAAACTGCTTAGCAAAATACGGTCTTTGTTTACCGAAATAAAAACTCACTGGAACACTCCCGCCGACGGTAAGTACGTGCCCTACAAGGAATACAAGGATGTTGTTTTTGCCGTCGGAAGCAACTATGCGGGCTCCAAGGTGTTGGAGTACATTACATTCCTGTCCTCGTGCTATCTCATAATGTACCACTACAAGCTTCCCTATCTCACCTTTTCCGTGATAAGCGTAATCAACATGCCTCTCGGCTACATATCTGCGCTCATGTGGTGGTTTGTCTGTGATAACCTCGGATTCCTTCCGAAAAAGACGGAACGCAAATTCTACCTCGTCTATTTTGCCATGATGCTTTTCGGAATATCGACCATCATCTTCGACTACTCACTTTTATTCAATCAGCACAGCACGTTTATCACGTATCTCAACGGTCTTGAGGGAATGAACGCAACAGCCTGCTTCAAGACTTTCGGAACGCATTTTCTCTACACGGGCTGGGTAGGGGCCAGAAACATCTTCTGGCGAAAAAAGCTTTTGCCGAAATACGGAAGATACAAGTATTCGCTTTACTGTGACGTTATTCCGAAATGTATAACGGTAATACTCATCGGCTGGCTTCCCGTATACAACATTCCCGATGTTGCCACAAGAGTATGGGTTGCAAATCTTCTTTTTGCGACGTTCAACGTTTTCGGTTTCCAGAATAACCTTGAAGTCTGCACGAGAAGCATCAGTCCGAATTTGCAGGAAAGAATACTCGTCAGAAGCTATCCCGTCAAGATATCCCATTTTCTGCACACCATCGTCGGAGTAATTCTTCCGGTTATAATAGGTACTCTGAGATATGAATGGGCAGATATCAATGTTTACAGATACGTCATCCCGATAACCTTTACAGCACTTGCCGCTCTTACAATGATTTTTGCAGGCAGAGTCAAGGAGAGAATTCCTCAGCCTCCCGTCGAAAAGAAGGTTCAGATCGGCTTCTGGGACGGAATGTTCGGAGTTCTTCACAATAAATATCTGCTCATCAACAAGGTCGTAGAGCTTATTGATTCTCTCGGAAACGGTATGCTTCCGTTTGTGACAATACTTTATTTCTACACATTCCGACTAAGCGGTCTGCCGTACAGTCTTCTCGTGATACTCATTTCCTTTGCGGGAACACCTCCCGATCTCATGTCGCCGTATTTCCTCAAAAGATTTTCTTACAAGCAGATAATGATTTTCTATCAGCTTTCGAGAGGTATCGGCAACGCTCTTATTGCCGGTGCCATCTGGTTCTGCGGTGATAATCTCAACCTGTGCGGAACGATATGCGTTGTCGTGCTGTTCTTTATGGAAATGACCAAAACGGTACCCACCACGGCGGGACACGACATGAATGTTCGTATCGGCGATTATCAGATGTATCTTTCGGGCGAAAGACTCGAAAATTTCGCCGGTGTATTCGGCTGGTTTACAGGTCCGATAACCTCGTTTGTCGGATTGATTATTCCGATACTTCTGCTTCGTTACGGCTTCAACAGCAACTGGGACGTTCTTTTTATCGACGAAGCGAGAAGAAATATCATAGCAATTCCTCTTATCGTCGATGTTGCGGGATT
>JAZSPN010000133.1:0-69573 GCA_045537495.1 Acutalibacteraceae bacterium | reverse complement strand
AAGCAAAATCCTCTTTTTCATAGCATCCATAGTATCCATATTGACTGCACCCTTTCTAAACAGATTAATTTTCGAAAAACAATTTCCATGAACATCTTACTGCATTTTGCGGTATTTGTCAATACATAAATTACGATGGTTTATAATAATTGTGGTGATTTTATGTACCGTAGAATAAGAGATTTACGAGAAGATGCCGATTTGACTCAAAAACAAATGGCTCAAATATTGAATTGCTCACAACAAGTCTATTCTAATTATGAACTTGGACAACGAGATATTCCGACTTATATTTTGATTGCTCTTGCACAATATCACAATACAACAACCGATTATATCCTGGGGTTGAACGATATAAGATAACTCTTTTAATTTAATATTCTTACTTAGTAAAACAATGAGCTGTCCCGAAAATCAGGACAGCTCTTCTTTTATTCATCAATTTTTATTGTCATGCTGCATCTTTTTTCGATGTTCGTTTCGTTGAAATACTTCTTTTCCATCGGAATCCATTCCCCGAAAAAACGTTCCGCCGTTTGCGGTGTATTTCTTTTGAGTATCCTTTCCCTCTGAATATCATCCGTAACAGAAAGAAATACCGAAAAATCATAATACTTTTCCGCTTCGGGGTGCATGGAGTAAGCGCCCTCTATAATGCAGAGTCTTTCGGGATTCACCTCGACGGGGGAAGAGAGTGTGCCCGTTGAACAGTCGTAACGGCGGTATTTTACCGTTTCGTTTTTGCTGAGCGGAACAAGTACTTCCTCTATGAAGCGTTCTCTGTCAAAATTCCCTCCCGTCTGTGAAAGACGTTCTTCGGTCCTCTGTTCGGGACGAAGAAAAAAGTCATCGGTATGAAAAACGGTACAACCGTAAATCTCCCTGAGCATTTTTCCGAGAGTGGTTTTTCCGCTTGCACTTCCTCCGTCAACGGCAAGTGTCAGCCTTCCGACGGAAAGAAGTGAATCAATTTTCAGAAACAACGGAAGAAACGGCACAAATTCATTCGAAATTACTCTGTATGCCGGACTGTACTCTCTTTTGTACACATCCGAATGATGTACCGAAGAGAAGCCCGTATCCTTCCACTGTAACAACGCATCGGAAAATTCGCTTCTTGAAAACGGGAGAAGACCTTTTTCCGCAAGCTCTTCTGCAATACGTATCTTTCCGGACAGCTTGTTACAGCCGTCTTTCTCCTGTTTTGCCGAAAGGTAAAACAGCCTTCCCAGCGTTTGTGCACTGAGCCCCTTTGCGACATACGCAAGACTTACCCTGCCGTAATCACCGTCAAGCGGTTCAACAAGTGCTTCCTTCCTGCCGCTTCCGACAAAAGCAAGCTCCTCTTTTATACTCTCCGTTGCCGATTTTTCCGAAGTCACCATATGTTCACAGCCGAAAGAGCTCTGATGCAAAAACTTGAACACATCCCACACAGTCAGCGCAGGATAATTCTTACAGTGCTCAATCAGAAGTTTTTGTGTGTTTTCGTTATAATTCATGATTTTGCCAAGCCCTTATTATTCAGTAACCTTGTTTTTTCAAGAAGCATCACGATTACGGGAACTAAAACTATCTGTATCACGATGCCGGGAACTGCATTCGCTATTGCTCCCGCCCAGAATGCGGATAAACCGAATGTCACGCCGCCGATGCCCGAACATACAAGCATTGACGCGCCCCACAGTAATCTGCCCGCAATCATCGAAACGATCAATGATAAATATATGTACGGTTTTTTCCTCGGTAAAACGGCATACATAAGTCCCGCTGTTGCACCGTAAGCGGCAAGCTCAAAAGCCATACTTACGGCAACGGGGAACAGCGGTGGCATTCCGAGAGTCAGCGACCTGAAAACGGGTGCCGTAAATCCGACGGTAAGTCCCCATTTCCATCCGCACACAAAACCGCACAGCAATACGGGAATGTGCATGGGACACAGCATTGAGCCTATCTCGGGAATCTGTCCCGTCAGAAACGGCATTACGTACGACAAAGCCAAAAACGATGCCGCCAATATCATTTTTTGTATTTTACTGTTTTTCATAAATCAATCAGATATCGGAAATCTTTATTTTCGCAATAAATATGTCTTCTTTATTCTGTGAATAAATTACGAACAGCGAATCTTCCGATATTGTACTGTGAGGATAATGGAAACCCGTGCCCTTTGCTCTTCCTCTGTATTTCATGAGCTCGGGATTCATTGCAAGAATATAATTCTCGTCAAAAAGATATCCGTCCTTTGATACGCTGAGGCAAAGCTGCATACGCTTTACACCGGGATTTCCGACAGCGTAAACTCTGCCGTCGGGAAGATTTCCGACACTCGTTCTCGCTCCCGTATCGGGAAACTCTGTGTCAAGCACATTCGTCCATGTTTCGCCCTTGTCGTAGCTGTACTGAACGTGCTGTATCTTCTGGTTGTTTCTCCAGAATCTGATATGCGTTCCGTCGGCAGCTTCGTAGGAGTACGTTGTTTCTCCGCAACCTGCACCGTTGTGACGTGATGCAAATTCCGCACTCCACTCGTGCACCGTCTTGCCGTCCCTCTGTTTCCAGCCCCTCGGAAGCATATCCCATTGCGGCATATGACGGGGATCGGTAAGATACCATATAATTTTTTCGGCAAGCTCTTTGTCGTAAGCCGAATTGTCGTATTCTTCAACGTTTATCGCGTACGGATTTATTTTTCTGAGATCGGGAACATCTTCATTCAGCCAGAAAATTTTACCTTTTGTTCCGTCAGCCTTTATCTCACGTGCAACTCTGCCGATACCGCCGTTTACACCTTTTGCCGCTTCGGCTATTGCGTAAAGCTTTCCGTCAACCTGTGCAAAACCGTTTGAACAGAGCATAAGATGAAAATATCCGCAAAGATCGTTCATCCACGTTATATGCGATTGTTCACCCGTACCGCATCTGTCATGAGGTCTGTGTCCCAGTATGCGAACGCCGTCGGCATCCTTTTCGTCGGGATTTGATATGGGGTTTTCCATGGGAGGAAACAGTACGGCACTGTCGGCGTAGGGATCGCTCCAGCTTTCGCCGTTATCCCTCGATATCGCATAGCGTACATACTGTCCCGGGGAGTCCTCATCTCTGTAATGAACACTCCAGTGTGCGAAAAGCGTTCCTTCAAAATATGTAATGTGCGGATGAAGCGAAAATGCGCCGAGATCTTTTTCTGCCGTTCCGTTATAGAGCTTTACCGTTTCATTTTTTATAACGGGCAGCCCGAGATCTTCTTTTTCAAGATCGGGAAGCTGTGACCATGAAATCATTTTATGTTCCATATCGGTTTCTCCTCAGTCCATAAGAAGTTTTATAAATAATCCGCCCTGCACCGTTCTGTTCTGGAAGCCTCTTTGTATGCTCGTCGATGTGAAATACCAGTCCGTCATCGGAACTCTCGATGAAGTATAATGATAGCTCTTCCAGAGCGGCTCAATGAATTCCTCGAACTCCTCTTTCGTATATGCCATACATGCACACCAGACAAGCCAGTCGGATTTTGTGTAATCCGATCTTTCGTCAAGCGGAAGTCCGAACGGTCTTATGTGCTTGCGATAGCTCGAAAATTCGGAATATATGACACTCGGCGGGAAGATGTTCGTCTTGAAAATCTTGTCCCAGATAATGTTATATTTCATGCTGAAGCTTTCAGGTCTGTCAAAGGCAAGTCGGAAGCTTCCGTCGCTGTTTGCGGCACGCTCCGTCCAGCTTTTTGCCATGTCCCGTGCAATCTTCATATATTTTTCCGCTTCGTCGTTTTTGTTTTCTGCACGAAGGATTTTCGAATACCCGACTATGCCGAAAATCGCTTTAAGCGAAAGGTTGCAGTTATGGGCAAGATGTCCCGCAAAGTCATCCGTGCAAAGCTGGTTACCGGGATCCTCGCCGTAAGTGATAAGATACTCGCACCACTGTGCCAGCGTATCCGTGTACGGCTGTACAAAGTCGGAATTTCCGTCTTTTTCGGTTATTGCCGCACAGAGAATGAGCATATTTCCGCATTCTTCAACGGGCATCTGATATTCGAGTCTGTTTTGCGCATAAACCTGGCCGTTGAGTATCGGATACTGTCCGACGTCGTGCGGTGCAAAATCGTATTCCCACGCATCACTTTGTGCATAACGGAAAACAGGTCTGAGCATTCCCTTTAAAAGCTCTGTATTGTATTTGATAAAAAGAGGTGCAGAAGGATATGTAACATCGACCGTTGCCGCACAGCCGTTGCTGAAACACTCCTTTGATACGAAAATGTTGTTCCCCTCTTCATCGACAGCAAGCTTATGTGCCGCAATTACCTGTCTGTAAGCAAGAGAAAGAAGCTCTGCATACTTTTCTCCGCCTTTGAGAAGCGCCTCTTCATAAAGTGATGAGGAGAATTCCCTGCCCTTGATAACAAGCTTTTCGTAATCGGAGAAGGCTTCCTCAATTATTTGTTCAAACGTTTTACCGCTCTTTCTCCAGTAGGCATCAATCTGCTTCCCGAAGTATATGAGCGATTTTATATCGTCATAGGCAAAAACGACAAGAGATTCTTTGTCCTCGGAGAGTGAGATATCGGCACAAAGCCTGCCGTCGCAAGCGTTAACCGTTCCGCCGTTGGTACAAAGATAAAAATATCCCCAGTCAATACGAAGATCATCTCCCGAGCGGTTAAGAACTTTCTGATCCTTTGTTCCCATTCTGCCGATGCTGATTTCTCCGATTTTTCCCTCGGTAAAATCTATCGGAAGATCTCCTCTTTTGTCCGTGCAAAGAGTTTCGTCCGCCGTTATTTTAACGCTTACCTTGTGCTCCTTGCCGTCATTTGATGAATACTTCACCGCCATATAAGATGCGGGACGCGACAAAAGATAAAGATCGTCTGTAAAAAGTGTTGAGAAAAAGCTTATGCTGAGTGTGATTTTTTCGGTTGAAAATTTATATTCGGTAAACATTGCCGAAATATCGAGAGATGTCTGCCTGATTACATCTGCATCGTTCTTTCCCATAAAGGAAAACGTTTCTCCGTCAACGGTAACCGTTCCCGATATAACGTTTTCTTTTCCTGTCCAGTGGACTGTATCGGCATCGTAAAGTCGGTCTGCCGCCGACCATACCGAAAAATACGGATCCACGGTGATGAGCGGTACCGACGGCGCTCTGAGCTTCATAAGAAAACCTCCCAAGTTTTGTTATAATCAGTATAACTTTCTTTTTGGTATCGGTCAATAGAAAAGGAAACTTTTTCTGTTGCTCATCAGTTAAAAATATTGTATAATACTGTCGGTGATTATATGGATAAAAAACAAAAAGCGCTGAACTGTGTCAACGCTCTCAAAAATGAATATCCCGATTCAATCTGTTCCCTCAATGCAAGTAACCCCTTTGAGCTCCTCGTTGCCACACGGCTTTCCGCTCAGTGTACCGATGCGCGTGTAAACCTCGTAACGCCCGCTCTTTTTGCACGCTACAAAACTTTGGTGGATTATGCAAATGCCGATGTTTCCGAGGTTGAACAGCTTATTCATTCATGCGGTTTTTACCGCACGAAGGCATCCGACATCATCGGCATGGCGAAGATGATTCTTTCGGATTTCGACGGCACCGTTCCCGACAACATCGATGACCTGACATCTCTTCCCGGTGTCGGCAGAAAAACCGCCAACCTCATCTGCGGTGATGTCTATAAAAAACCCGCCGTCGTCGCCGATACACACCTCATAAGAATTACAAATCTGCTCGGTCTTGTATCGTCGAAGGATCCGTACAAGGTTGAACTCGCTCTTCGTGAGCTTTTACCGCCCGAGGAAAGCAACGACTTCTGCCACCGATGCGTTTTGCACGGCAGAGCCGTGTGCATCGCCCGAAGACCTGTGTGCGAAAGCTGCTGCATGAAGGCTTTTTGCGACAGTTATATCAGAAATACCGCCAACGCATAAACTCCCGCTCCGGCAATTGCCGATCCCGCAAGGCAGGCTATGCGAAAAATACGGTTTCTCCTGATTTTGGTTACGGGAGGCTTATCCGCCGTCGTGCTCATCATTCCCGCCCTTTCGCGAAGCTTACCTTCGCTTACCGATGCAAATTCGGGCTTTACAAAAAACAAAATCCTCTCAAAGTATTCGCAATCGGTCTGTGTTATTTCCACCACCTGACGGTTGACACCCTTTATCATACTCTTTCACCTTTCGTTTTTACTACAACGATATTGTGACCTGTCATGAAACTTTTTATACTACAAAAAAATAAAAAATAGTTACAATAAATATTACTCTGAGTATAAATTCACTTATTCACTATGTGTGGAAAACTCGGTGGAAAATGTGAATAACATCTGAAATAAAGCCTTATTTGAACGTATTTTAGCCCTGTTGATAAGTTTTTTCGACCGAAAATTTAAACAATTTCAATTATTACACCATTTTAAAACTTTTAATTATTTTTATTAAATCACCTTAAAATATTACAATTTTATTACAATTTTTAATCGTTGTTTTAACGTTTTTTTCAGGAAAGCTGGCAGATTTTATGTGCAAAATGCAAGACCTCAACGGCATTCTCATACCCTTTGACAAAAACTTTGATATTTCACTCACCCTCTTTTGCGGACAGGCATTCCGCTGGAAGGAAACAGACGGTGAATGGCACGGTGTCGCCTTCTCAAAACCGCTCACCGTCCGAAAAACCGACGACGGATTGCTGTTTTTGTGCACGGACGAAGATTTTTCGCTGATATGGGAAAAATACTTCGATCTTTCCACCGATTACGGAAAGCTCTGTGCGGATTTCTCAAAAGATCCCCACCTCAAAGAAGCCGTAACTCAGTATCCCGGAATCCACATCCTCCGTCAGGACACGTGGGAGGCTCTGTGCTCTTTCATTATATCCCAGAACAACAACATCCCCCGAATAAGCGGTATTATCGACCGACTCTGCTCGCTTTTCGGCGACGACCTCGGAAACGGCGATTTCTCCTTCCCGTCCGCCGAAAGACTCGCTTCTCTGTCCGTCGAGGACCTCGCGCCGCTTCGTTCGGGATTTCGGGCAAAATACATCATCGACGCCGCCGTAAAATGCACCGACGGCACGGTTAACCTGAAAAAACTCGGCACCGCCCCTTTGGAAGAAGCACGTGCCGAGTTAATGAAAATCAAAGGTGTAGGCCCGAAAGTAGCAGAATGTACGCTTCTCTACGGTGCAGGCCGTATGCAGGCGTTTCCCGTCGATGTGTGGGTACGCCGTATTCTCGATGAGCTTTACTCAGACGGATTGCCCGACTGCATCAAAGACAGCGAAGGAATCGCACAGCAATATCTCTTTCACTGGAGAAGAAATCTCTGATCTCAGAATTCAATCTCGCTGACAACGGGATAATGATCCGACGGCAAGCGTCCGTCAACAGGATCTCTGAGAATCTTATAGCTCTTTACCTTTACACAGTCCTTTTTGACAAATATAAAGTCAATGGGGCTGTCATTTTTTGTAGCTTCGGGATCAAATCCCGTATATGTGTTTCCGTTGTCCGAATCGACAGCCAGGTATTTCGAATCCGCCATAATTTCGGAAGTGATTATTCTGTATGCCTCGGAATCTTCAAAAGTATTAAAATCGCCGGTACAGAAAACAGGCATGTCACCGAAGGATTTAAGCTTATCAACAACGAGCTTTATTCCGTTTACTCTTGCCTCTTCGCTTCTGTGGTCAAGATGAGTGTTGACTGCCGCGAAACGTTTACCCGTTTCCTTTTCGCAAAGAACTGCCCATGTGCAGATGCGGATACAAGCAGTGTTCCAGCTTCTCGACGGAACCGAGGGCGTTTCCGAAAGCCAGAATGTTCCGCTGTCAATCAGCTCAAACTTATCCTTGCGGTAAAAAACGGGTGAAAACTCTCCCTCGTCCTTACCGTCATCTCTGCCGACACCTACGTATGCGTATTCGGGAGCTCCTGCACAGATGCTGTCCATCCAGATCTTGTGCGATTCCTGTGTGCCGAGAATATCGGGCATTTGCTCACGGATCTTCTTTACAACAAGGGAAACTCTGTTTTCGAGTGAGTTTTCATCTCTTCCCCAGCAAAGAACATTAAAAGACATAATTTTCATAAATCCGACTTCCTTTCTTTTTAAAAAAGAAAGACCGCAAAACTGCGGTCTGTCTGGTGATCCATCGGAGATTCGAACTCCGGACACCTTGATTAAAAGTCAAGTGCTCTGCCAACTGAGCTAATGGATCGCTTACGTGCTAAGGTATTATATATTATTTGCCGGATAAAGTCAATACATTTTTGATATTTTTTCAAAAAAACTGCCTCGGACGGATAAGCCGTCCGAGGCATTCCTTTATTAGTTTACTTCATACAATGCAAAAAATGCAAGATACTTATCCTTCGCGGGCGTCGGAGTAAGTCCGGCAAAAGAGCCCGTCGGTGACTGGGTTGATCCGACTACTGCAAACTTTTTGCCGTTCGTCGTCGCCATACCGAAGCACTGCTCGGAATTCGGTCCCTTTACGGAGTACTTTTCACAGCTTGTTCCGTTTTCGCTCAACGTGATTACGAAAACGTCACTGCTTCCGCCGCCGAGGAAAGAGAAGTCGTTGTTCGTCGAGGTCGAAAATCCCGATATCGCATAACCGCCGTCGATGCTGACGATTCCGTTTGTCTGCTCAATTCCGAGTCCGCCGAATGTATTAACCCATTCAACCTGAAGTCTTGCATCAAGCTTTATAACGAATACATCCGATTCGCCGAAATTGTGTTTACCGTCAAAAACAGTTCCCGTGTGTGTATTTGCGCCAAAATAGCCCGTCACAACAACACCGCCGTCCTTGCCGAGAGTAATTGCTCCGATTTCATCAAGTCCCGATCCGTAAATCGTTTTGTGAGTTACCGTTCCGCCTTCGGGAGAATATTTGAAAACTATTGCATCGCCCTTGCCGTAACCTGCATACTCCGCATAGTCGAGGTCGGAAGCTCTCGTATTACATACCGCGTAAATGTAGCCTTCGTCGGTTACCGCGATTTCATCGAAAGAGCTGTGCTTGCTTCCGTCAACGCTCTTCATCCACTCTTTTTCGCCGTCGGCATTCATCTTGATAAGTACTGCTGAAATTGTACCTTCGCGAAGCTCACCGAAATAATTATCCGATGATTCGGATTTACCTCCGACAACGAATCCTCCGTCGGGTGTGGGTGCTACCGAATAGAACATTTCGCCCTTTGAGCCGCCGCAAAGCTTTACCCATTCGCGTGTTCCGTTTTTCGAATATTTTACGACAACTCCGTCAATGACTCCCGAAAACTTCTCGCCGAGATTCTTTGCATCCGTCTGTCCTACAGCAACAACGCTTCCGTCCTTGAGAACTGTTACGGCATCAAACCATACGCCGATTGCCGTACCGTTACCGCCGATAAGCGATTTCCATTCGACATCGCCGTTTTTATCATATTTTACGACGGCCGATTTTATCTGTCGCCACGACGGATCCGTATCCGAGAAATCTCCCGTCAGCGACTGATAACGTGCCGCCGCCACGAAACCGCCGTCTTTTGCCGGCGCGACGTCAACGAACAAATCTCCCGATGTTCCGCCAAAGGTGGAAAGATTTCTTCTTGCGACTTCGGGTGCATTCAGCTCTCTTGTTGCCGTTGTTCCCGTATTATTCTTTGTCGTGGTTTCCTTCGAATTTCCGCTCTGCGTTGTCGTTGCAGTTGTAGTTTCAGTCGTCGAATTTGCAGTTACGCTTGTATCCGCTTTTGCAACCGTCGTCTTTCTCGACGGATCGTGAACAATGTAAAATTCGCCTTTTTCGTTTATCGCTATGTGGAAGCCGTAATCGTTAAGTGCGTTAACCACCGCATCACGGTTCGCCTTCGAAAGACTCATTACGTCCTCGTCCCAGTTTCTCCACGCATCCTGTCCGATCACATCGTAAACGGCCGCATATATCTGCTCCTTTGTCGGAAGCTTATTGTAATAAGGTGAAGTCGTTTCTTCTTTTCTGTCGGCTTCGTTTTTGAATACAAAATCATCCTGTCCGACTTCAACGTCATATCCTCTGTCAACGAGAACATCCTTGACCGCCTCTTTTTCCGTATCGCTCAGACTGTCGTAATCGCCGTCCCATTCCTTTTCGCCGAGTACCTTTTCGACAACCTCGGAAATCTCTTCCTCGTCTGCCGTCGGCGTATATTCAAAGAAGGTAATGCCGTTTTCCGTAACGATGGCTTCATAGCCCTTCCTTCTCAACTCCGTCTGAATGATAATTCTCTGTTCCTCGGTCAGTACGGAATAGTCGCCCTCCCACTTTGTATCACCGAGTACCTTCTGAATTATCGTATCAATTTCTCCGTCCTCCATTCTCGGCTCTGTCGCCTGAGTGTAAGACTCGTTTACGGTAAGGCTGTCTGCCGGCTCCGCACCGTTTTTTCCGCACGATGCAAACACCGCCAGCAACGACAGCGTCAAAACAAGACATACTGCTTTTTGAATCTTGATTTTCATGGTTATCTCCTTTTCAAATTAACTCGGATTTATTGTAGCATATAAAGAGTATCTTTTCAATTATCAGAAATACCCTTTTTGATTATAAAATCAAAATGTTAACTTCTTGTTTACAAAAAGAGAATAAACGATAAATTTACAGCGGAAGTTTTGTATGCTCGCAAACCTCGTTGATCTTGTCACGAAGCTTCAGGAAATCCTCCAGCGCATCGGGCTTTCTTCTCGGATCGCGTAAAAGTGCTGCCGGATGGAATGTTCCCATCATAAGAACTCCGTTTTTCTCAAAAAACTGTCCGTGCTCCTGCGTCACCTTGTAGCTTTGTGAAATGAGTCGCTGCGCCGATATTCTTCCGAGACAAACGATGATTTTCGGTCTGAGAAGCCTCACCTGTTCACGAAGCCAGTTTATGCAGACATCCTGCTCTTCGGGCTTCGGATCACGGTTCTGAGGCGGACGGCATTTCACCATGTTTGCAATGTAAATATTTTTCTCCCTCGAAAGACCTATTGCCTCAAGATATTTATCAAGAAGCTGTCCCGCTCTGCCGACAAACGGCTCTCCTCTCAGGTCCTCCTGCTCACCGGGACCTTCACCGACAAACAGAATTTCCGCATCGGAAACTCCCACTCCGAAAACAAGATTTGTTCTCGTTTCAGCCAACGGACATTTATCGCACAAGGAACACTCTTTTTTCAATTCTTCCCAACTCGTGTACATCGTTAACTCCTCAATTCTCCCATTCAAAAATTTCATTCTGCATTCTTGCCGACAGAGAAACAATGACGGCATCGAAATCGTTTTCTCGTATATATTCCGATATCGATTCTCCGTAATGCCTCGGATCAATAAGGTGAAGCTCGGAACATTCCCCGGCAAAATATACCGACAGCACATTGGTAAAAGAATCTTTTATCATGAGGATTTTCGGACCGTTTTCGTTCAGGCTGTTTTCGATTTTTGTCAGAGCAAAATCTCCGTCCAAGAATGAAGAATAAGTAAAACCGTCAAAATAATTTTTTACAAGTCTTTTTTCATAAAACAGCGTGCCGATAAATCCGCCCTTGCGTATCTCGTTCTCTTCTCCGGGAACGGTTACAAGATAGTCCGTCTTGAACTTCGGTACAAAATATTTGAAATCATCCGTACCCGCATAGTACGGTCCGACCTGCTTCCCCTGACTGCCGAGAAACAGATCCTCAATCATTATCTCGTCATAATTGTCTTTTGAAAAAGTTGAGCTGTCAACGCCGAAGCCTTTTTCGCTCAGCCAACCCGTGATTTCTTTGCCTGCCCAAAGACCTGCATCAGCGTTCCAGTGGTGGTCTGTTCTGAAAAACAGGCTGTAATGATCGAGTCCCTGAGTGTGAAGCTCTTCGTGGAGATCGAGAACATCGAATCCGCGGCTTTCAAAATAATCCTTGCGATAATCAATGATATCGTATTCGTGATTTCTGACTCCTTCAAGCTCAAAATCCTCGGGCTTACAGACCTTCGGCGGAATCACGAGGAACAAAAGGTCGGCATCTGTTTCTTGTGATGCCTTCACGGTCATTTCGATACTGTTTTTCTGGTCGGCATTAAACTCCTCAAAATCGTTTACGATAAATGCCGCATAACCGTTTTCAAGAAGGTAAACGGAATTTTCTTTTTCAATCGACGGAACCGCCTCGGAATCGGTTGCTTTATTAAACAAACCGTTAATGCCGATAAAAATTTTTCGTCCCGTAAGATTTTCGAGGTAACTCTCCTCAACATCCTTGAAGGTTTCCTCTAAATGACGCAAACCTCTTTCGAAGCCCTCTTCTCTGACATAGAAGGCGAACTGACGTGCAAGTGTCAATGACGTGCCTATAAAAAGTGCTGAAATAAAAATGAGAAAAAATGCAGTAACAGCCTTTTTCATTCCGACCACCTCTCAGAAATTGAAGTAAATGAACGGATTGTATGAGCCTTTTACAATGAATGAAAATGCCGAAACAAACATTACGGCCACCGCAACAACGTAGAGTACACCGCAAACAGTCCTCGGCACCCTTGAAAGTGCCGAAACCTTCTTTCGAAGATACGGTGCCGTCGGTACGGAGAACAGTGCCGATGCAAAAATCAGAACGGCGTAGTTTCCGATATAATAACGGAAGGTATCGTCAAGCGCCGTTACACCGATGCCGAAAAGTGCTTTAAAATATTCACCTGCCGCCGTGATGTCGGAGGCTCTGAAAATCATCCAGCCGATGCAGACAAAGAACATCGTGTAGATGTATCTTATCGGAATAAACTTCTTCGATGAAAGCTTCTTTTCCATACCCGAAAGCTTTTCTGTAACAAGCAGAACAAAATACATGAGTCCCCAGATAATAAAAGTCCAGTTGGCACCGTGCCATACGCCCGTAAGAAACCAGACTGCAAACAGATTGAATATAAGTCTGCTCTTTTTCGAAACTCTGCTTCCGCCGAGCGGGAAATAGACGTAATCCCGGAACCATGTTCCGAGAGAAATGTGCCATCTTCTCCAGAAATCCGAAACGGAAAGAGATATGTAGGGATAATTGAAGTTTTCGAGGAAGTGGAAACCGAACATTCTGCCGAGTCCGATTCCCATATCGGAATATCCCGAAAAATCGTAATATATCTGGAATGTGTAAGCAATCAGACCAAGCCATGCCGAAGCGGTACTGACGGGCTCTGTACTGTCAAAAATACCGTCGGCAATTATCGCCATTGTGTTGGCAAGTAAAACTTTTTTCAGAAAACCGATAATAAATCTTCTTACACCTTCGGTAAAATCTTCGAGAGTTTCACGGCGATTCATTATTTCGTCTGCAACCGTCTGATAGCGTACAATGGGGCCTGCAATAAGCTGAGGAAAGAGCGAAATATACAGTCCGACATTGAGAAGATTC
Organism: Acutalibacteraceae bacterium; assembly: GCA_045537495.1. Taxonomy (GTDB): domain Bacteria; phylum Bacillota; class Clostridia; order Oscillospirales; family Acutalibacteraceae; genus UBA1425. The sequence goes on along the minus strand of JAZSPN010000133.1, from coordinate 56,176 downwards.
TTCTGCACCTCGCCGTCCTTGCGGTAAACGTCGATAACGTACGACATCGCCTGGAAGGTAAAGAATGAAATTCCGATAGGCAGTGCTATTTCCGGAATACGAAGCTCCGTTCCGAAAACGGAATTGATATTTTCCACCGTGAACATCAGGTACTTGAAAACAAATAAAAGCCCGAGGTTAAAAATAACATCGGTTGTCATTATCGCCCTGACGGCACTTTTTTTGTCACGGTATTTGTCCACAAGATAGCCCATCAACCAGTTGACAACAATGGAGCTCATCATGATAAAGACAAATTTAGGCTCTCCCCACGCATAAAAAACCAGTGATGCAATGAGAAGAAAGACATTCTGCAGTTTTCTCGATTTTCTGAATAAAACGAAGTAGCAGAATAATACGATCGGCAAAAAAACTATAAGAAAAATATTTCCTGAAAAAAGCATTACTTTATCCCTCTAAAAAAAATCGGGGCTGTACCAAGAAACAGCCCCGATAAAAACAAATTACTTAAGATTGTCTTCGCTTCCCGTAACCTTCTGTGCCTTCGTAGCAAGTTCCATTGCGTCTGCATCACCCGATGCAACAGCATTTGTAACGGCAGCACGTCTTGCAAGAAGCTCTTCATACATCTTGTCACGTTTTTTACCGTTGAGATCATAGAAGAGAATCGGAATAATACCGAGAGAAGACGTTACAAACGGAATGATCGTAAACATTGCGAACAAGCCGAACTTTGTGTTATCGGACTGAGCAGTACCTCTTGTGTATGCGGTAAGATCGTAACCGATAAGCTTTTTAAGCTGAGTGGAGATAACACCACTTACAATTGACGTAAGCTTCTTTGCAAGACCTTTTGCAACAGAAGTCATAGCTTCCGAACGGTAACCGTTCTTCCATTCGCAGTAGTCCATACATTCGTTGAACATTTCCGAAGGAATAACAGTACGTACTCCGTAGAACACCATAAATACGGTTTCCCAAAGTGTAAGTGCAATTCCCATCGGAACGACACGTTTGTACATACCGTTCTTCTTTCCTCCGATAGAACCGAAGAAGAATACGGGGATATTCAGAAGGTTTCCTATGTATGTTGCAATGATATAAAGGACTCGGCTCGAGAAATGTCTGCGGAACCACGGAACCATGGCATAGCTGAACGGATGAACGATGGAGCCGGGGATACCCGTAATAAATGCAAGTGAACCGAAATTGAGAACGTCGATGAGGTAGTCCGTCTTGCTGCCGCCGATGGAGAAGCCGTTGAGCATTTCCGAAAGCGTGATAAGCAGAAGCGGTTTGTTGTTGACAATGGACTTGATACCCTGAATGATACTCGGCTCTTCAATCGACTGCATGACACGTTCCTTGCAGATGGAGAAGAACCAGAATGCACCGATACCGGCGATACACACCGTTACTGCACCCATACTGACGAAAAGTCCGGTATAGTCAATTTTCAGAACACCGTTGCCGATAAGGTCGAGAAGAATCGTCATAATCTGCTCGGGAAGCTTTTCGCCGACGAATCCCGAAACGAAGTTCGCCACGGTAATCAGTCGCGTTCGGTCAACGGGGTGCGGCGTTATCGTCGCCTGAATACCAAGCTGCGCGATACCCTGGAAAGTACCTACACCCTCACGGATAAGCGCAAGTAACAGATAAGCTGCAAATTTACCCATGTGATCGGGTCCCTTTCCCTGGAAAATCAGGGGAAGAATCCAATAAATAAGCGAAAGAATCGTACCGGGAATTGCCAAGACCATGAGATACGGCTTGAACTTACCCCAACGTGTACGCGTCTTATCAACGACAGCGCCCGTAAAGATATCGTTTACGATATCCCAGACACCGTTGATTGTCTTTGTCAATGTCTGCAGATTAAAGCTGATCTGCAAAATACTCGTGATAAATCTTTCGTCGAACTTGCCGATGTTGAAACTCTGGGACATGTCGTAGACAACATATGCCACGGTCTCCTTCGTTCCGACATAACGACGGTTCTGATGAACGTACCCCTCCTGAAGGCCTTCATTGCCTGTCACGGCAGGTGCGTTGCTTTTCTTCTGATCCGCCACGAATCCACCTCCGATATAAATCTATTCCATAGTAAACCGATTATATCATAACAACACGGTGATTTCAAGGATTATTTTAGTAATTTTAAACAAAATCATCCCACATAAAAGAAAAGAACCGTTCGCGAGAACGGTCCTTCCTTTATGAGGGTTGCTTTGAGGAGGGGTAACCTCTTTCGAGGAGTTCCGTATGATACTCGGTGCGGCTCCTTTCTCATTCGGAACAATTGTTATTTTAAAGCATGATTATTAAAAAAGAATGAACAAAGAATAAACTTACTTCACCGATAATATGAACGATTTTATTTTATTTTTAGGAATTTCTTGACAGTGCTCATTTAAAGGAGTATCATGTTCTTAAATTTTTAAACGGTTTTAAGGAGTGATTGTTTTGTCTTACAAAAAAATTCTCACCATTCAGGACATTTCGTGTGTCGGTCAGTGTTCTCTTACCGTAGCTCTCCCCATCATTTCCGCCTGCGGTATCGAAACCTGCGTTCTTCCCTCCGCTGTTCTTTCAACCCATACAGCAGGCTTCACCGGTTACACCTTCCGTGATCTTACCGACGATATGCCCGATATCAAGAATCACTGGAAAAAAGAAAACATCTCTTTCGATGCCGTTTATACGGGTTATCTCGGAAGCACCCGTCAGATTGCATACGTCAGTGATATTTTCGATGAATGTGCAACCGAAAACAGCACAAAAATCGTCGATCCCGCCATGGCTGACAACGGCAAGCTTTATCCCGGCTTCGATTCCGAATTCGTCGAGGCAATGAAAGGTCTTTGCGCCAAGGCAGACTATGTTGTCCCCAACATTACGGAAGCCGCTTTCCTCACCGATTCCGAATTCAGGACACAGTACGACAGAGCGTATATCGACTCACTTATCTCGAAGCTCTCATCTCTCGGATGCTCCAACATAATTCTTACGGGTGTTTCATACGCCGAAAACAAAACCGGCGTCGTCGTTTTCGAAAACGGAAACTATTCGTACTATGAACACGATTTTCTCAAAAACAGCTGTCACGGCACGGGAGATATTTACGCTTCCTCCTTTACCGGTGCATTCGTACGCGGAAAGAGTGCCTTTGAAGCCGCAAAAATCGCCGCCGACTACACCGTCGAATGTATCAAAGAAACCGCGAAGCTCGATAATCATTGGTACGGCGCCGCATTTGAGCCCGCTTTACCGAAACTCATCAGCGCTCTTCAATAAAACAAAATTTTCCGAAAGGCAGGTGGACAAAATGACAACCATGCGACATTATACGGTCGATACAAATTTAAAACGAAGTGTCTTTTTGTCTGCCGATATAAGCTGACGAAGCTATATCCTTTTATCATCAAGACATCTTCGTTTTGCGAAGGTGTCTTTTTTATTTTATCGCAAACACTTTCGCATTTAAAAACGACACTTTCGCACTTTGTGCCGACATACAAAGAAAAATATTATATAATCCACTCAAACTCCAGAGGTAAGCTATGAAAATATGTATTTGCGACGGCAAAAAGTCCGTCCACGAGGAAATTAAAAAGTTAATACTTTCATTTCGGACGAAGGAAAACAGCTTTGAAATAACCGATTTTTCAAACGGAAAAGAAATTCTGGGAAGCTACGAAAACGGAAAGATTTACGACATAGTTTTTCTTGAAATAGAAATGACAGACCTGAACGGAATCGAAGTTGCAGAAAGAATCAAAGAAATCTCTCCGAAATCAATTATCATTTTCGTTTCGGGATATACGGATTTTATCTTTGAAGCCTTCAGGATAGAGGCGCTTCATTTTATCGTAAAGCCGATAAGAGAACACGAATTCAACGAAGTCTTTGACCGTGCCATAAAAAAATTTATTGCCGTCAGCTCAACGCTCATACTGAAATGGCAGAGCGAAAGATATTGCATTCCCGTCGATGAAATCAGCTTTATCGAAGGCTATCAACGTCATCTTACCGTTCATACGGCAAGCAGGACTTATGAAGCCGTCGGAAAGCTGTCCGAAGTTTTTGAAACTCTCTGTCACCACGGCTTTGTACGAAGTCATCAGGGCTTCATAGTAAATATGCGTTACATAAAAAATTTCGGTTGCCGCGACATTGAGCTTACCGACGGCAGTAAGGTCATGTTAAGTGTTCGGAAACGCCAGGAAGCTCTCAAAATCTACGACACTTTTCTCCAAAAAAGGAGATAAGAAATAATCTGTAAATTTTTTGAAAGGAGAGGTGGACATGAAAATCCGTCAGACCAAAACAACAAATACAAAAAGGAGGAACAAAAATGAAGATCTACATTACACTTTTATTTTCTGTCGCAGCTCTTCTTTCCGTGCTCGGAATTTTTCTGTGCCGCGGTAAGTTGAAACGACTGAAATTTGAATCCGGCATCAGCAAAAAATCTGTCGGCAAGGGCTTTCTGCTGGTCAGCGTACTGCTCCTTGATCTCGGACTTATTATTCTCTTCCGCGTCAAAGGTACACTGTTTCTGCTCGTTTCGGGCTCCTTCGTCATCCGCTCAATTTTCACTTTACTGAGGAGGGAGAACATTGACTGATACAAATAAAAAATACGGATATTTCAGCAATCTTCGCTTCATGCTGTCACACCATTGGCACGGACACAAAAGCTACCTTTTCATCCAGCTTGCCCTTGCACCGCTCAGCGCCCTAACGTCAGTTATTGCCGCTTTTCTTCCGAAACGTGTTCTCGACTGCGTTGAAAATTCCGTCGCTCCGTCAGTGCTTCTTTTAAGAGTTTTATCTATAGCGGCACTTCTTTGCCTTCTTGAATATTCAAAAAACCTTCTTTCAATAAGAAGCCACCACGAAAGAAACAATGCACGGTGCATCATTTTTCATCATCTTATTTGTGAAAAAGTAATGGGCATGGACTTCAATAATTACATATACAACGAAACCCGTGTTTTGAGGGAAAAAGCATGGAATGCCGTCAACTCGTGGGAAGGCTCTGCATCACGCTTTATTGAGCTGAGCTTCACCCTCATTTCTTCCGTGTTCGGTTTTTCCGCCTTTACGGTAATTATCGTCCGATGCAATGTGCTGTTTATACCCATTCTCATCGTTTGTTACGGACTCAGCGCCGTCGGATGGTTGCTTCTGCAAAAATACAAGGATTCAATTAAGGATAAATTCTCCGCTGTCAGCTTAAAACTAGGATACGTTACCTTCCGCTCAAAAGACTTTGCGACCGCAAAGGATATAAGAGTTTACGGTATGACCGACTTTCTCATGAGAAAAATCGAAAAACACCTTCGCGAAATGCGTACATTTTACGTCAGCAAAAACAACGGACACTATATAAATGTACTGCTTGAAGACTTTTTCAAATTTGCCGTAAGCTTCGGCGCGTACATTTATCTTGTTCATCTTAAAATCAACTCATCAATGACTCTTGGCGACTTTTCTCTTTATTTCGGTGCAATAACAGGATTCGGCACATGGCTCTCAAAACTCGTTGACTCCGTTTCGGAAATTATCGAAAGTGATCACAACGTCAATGACCTGAGAAACTTTTTAAATATTCCCGACACCATGAACAACGGTGACGGTATTCCGTTACCCTCGGATGTTGACGCCCCTCCCTCCGTTGAGTTAAAAAATCTTTCTTTTTCTTACGACGGTGCAGACAGCCCGTCTGTTGATAATATATCGCTTAAAATAAACTCGGGAGAACGTCTTGCCGTTGTCGGAGTAAACGGTGCGGGAAAATCCACGCTGGTAAAGCTTATCTGCGGACTTTTTCTTCCGTCAGGCGGTCAAATTCTGATAAACGGCAAGGACAGCACTCTTTTTAACCGCGACGAATATTATACTCTTTTCTCTACTCTTTTTCAGGACTGTGCACTCCTTCCCGCAACGGTTGCAAAAAATATCTGCCTTTGTGAAGAAGAAAGGATCGATCGCAACCGTCTTTACACGTGCATGGAGCTTGCAGGTATCAGGGAAAAAATCGACAGCCTTCCGGAAAAAGAGAACTCTCTTCTTGTCCGTGAAGTTCACGAAGGAGCCACCGCTCTGTCAGGCGGAGAGCTTCAGCGTCTTCTGCTTGCCCGCGCATTATACAAGGATTCCCCGATCGTCATTCTCGATGAGCCCACGGCGGCACTTGATCCCATCGCGGAAAGTGAAATGTACATGAAATACAGTGAACTGACCGACGGAAAAACCTCGATTTATATTTCACACCGTCTGTCCTCCACAAGATTCTGCGACAAAACAGTTCTTCTCGACAACGGAAAAATCATTGAATTCGGAACGCATGAAGAGCTTCTCCGTCTTGGCGGAAAGTATGCCGAAATGTTCGAAACACAGAGTAAGTATTACAGAAAGGAGGAGGGCGTATGAAAAAACGTTTATCTGCTCTTTTTGAAGATTTATCTGTACTCTATCACGGTGCCAAGCTTGTAAAGCTGTTTCTCGGAAAATGGTATCTGTTTCTCAATTCTCTCGTTTGTATTCTGCGATACGTAAGCCCGTTCATAACAATTTACTGTACAGGGCTTATCATTACGGCACTGTCAGAAAAAGAACCGTTTAAAGAGATAGTCAAATATATTGTTTTTGCAACCGTGTCAACCTTCCTGACAGACATTATCATCAGAACAGCCAACAGAAGCTGCCTTATCATGATGAACAACTCATGGTATACGCACAGTGCCCTGCTTTCAAAAAAGGCACTGTCCCTCGACTACGCAAAAGCGGAAAGTGCCTCCGTGCAGACGCTGCGCGGAAAAATCGAAGAATGTGCAAACAACGGAAACGGACTTACCTGGTTAGCCTCTTGCCTTTCGGAAATGCTTGCCTGTATATTTTCCGTAATAATCTCCGCCGTGATGATCTCGGATATGGCTGTCAGAAAAACATCGGCTTCTCTCACGGGAATACTGAAAGCCGTCAACTCTCCCGCCGTTGCCGCATGCCTTATTATCCTCACCGCCGTTGCCATCGTCTTTTCGGTAAAATGTCACAGTCTGAGCGAAAAGAAGCTGTTCAGAATTTTCAACGATGCTTTTTCATTCAATACCATAGCAGAATACTATAACAAAAAATATCTTAATGAAAATGAAAGCGGTAAGGATGTAAGAATTTTCAACGAAAAGCCTCTCATCAACGAAGAGCTCGAAGAAAAAATCTATACCCCTCACAGAAAAATGCGGAACGACGCTTTCAGAGTTTTTTCAACTCTCGGTTCGGTATCGAACGTTTCCGCCAACGTTCTCGGCGGCGCCGTCTACGTCTTCGTCGGGCTTAAAGCTTTGTCCGGCGCCTTCGGTCCGGGAAAAATTGTAGAGTATTACGGAGCCGTTACCAAGCTTATAAATGCCTGCTCCGATTTCGCCGGAAACTTCGGATATCTCCGCGCAAACAGCCCTCAGCTCAAGCAAGAAATAGAATACCTGAATCTCGTTTCCGATATGAAAAACGGAACAAAAACGATAAACGACATCAACACAAAAAATATTGAATTCGAGTTTCATGATGTCAGCTTTCGTTATCCCGAAACAGAAACCTATGTTCTCAGAAATCTTTCAATGAAAATCCATTCAGGTGAACGGCTTGCCGTTGTAGGTATGAACGGAAGCGGAAAATCGACCATGATAAAGCTTCTTTGCCGTCTTTATGATCCGAGTGACGGATTTATCACCGTAAACGGAACGGATATCAAAGAATTTGACCTCTCCGAATATATGAAGCTTTTCGCAATAGTTTTTCAGGATTTCAAGCTCCTCGCTTTTCCCATTGGAGAAAATGTCGCCTGCTGCGAAAACTACGACGAAGAAAAGGTATGGAAATGCCTTGAGCTTGCAGGTATCGGAAAACGTGTCGAAAAAATGCCGAAAAAACTCTCTCAATCGGTGTATAAGCTTTACGAGAAAGACGGAATTGATCTTTCGGGCGGTGAAGAGCAAAAGCTTGCAATAGCAAGAGCTCTGTACAAAGATTCTCCGTTTATCATCCTCGATGAGCCGACAGCGGCACTCGATCCCCTTGCAGAAAGCGAAATTTACTCACGCTTCAACGATATTGCGAAAAACAAAACCGCCGTCTATATTTCGCACCGACTTTCTTCCTGCCGTTTCTGCAGCCGCATCATCGTTTTTGACAAAGGCACAATAATCCAGGAGGGCTCCCACGAAGCTCTTCTTTCCGATACCGACGGAAAATATCATACTCTCTGGCACGCTCAGGCACAGTACTATACGAAAAAATGAAAAAGCCGTTTCACAAAGATTCCTCTTCGTGAAACGGTAATTTTTATAACTTATTTAATGATTTCGCCGTATGTGTTGCCCGATGCAAGTGCTGCATTCGCCTCATCCGTATCAATGTGCATTGCAAGAGCATACTTGGGGCTTACTCTGACAACAACATCACCGAAAATAAGTGAACGGTCATCGTTGTCAATTTTTACGGAAACGATCTGCTTGTCGCTGACACCGTATTCCGCGGCATCCTCGGGCGTCATGTGGATATGACGCTTTGCAACGATAACACCACAGTCAAGCTCAACTTCACCCTTGGGACCGACAAGCTTGCAAGGCGCCGTGCCCGCGATATCTCCGCTCTCTCTGACGAACGCGGCAACACCGATCGTACGTGCATCGGAAGCGGAAAGCTCAATCTGTGTTTCAGGTCTTACGGGACCGAGAATGGAAACTGCCGGGAAGCTCTTCTTGGGACCGATAACCTCTACTCTTTCTTCACAAGCAAACTGTCCGGGCTGAGAAAGGTCCTTTTTGGGAGTAAGCTCGTAGCCTTCGCCGAAGAGAGTTTCGAGGACTTCCTTTGTTACGTGCAAATGTCTTGCCGACGTTTCGATTAATACAGGTTTCATGATAATACTTCCTTTCAATATATCAATTATTTTAACAGCTTTAAATTAAGCGGTAAATTTTCACCGCTTATTCTCTTTGCAATACGGAGAAACGCTTTTGAAGCACCGCTTTTCTTCGAAAGATTTCTTCCGCTTGTGTAGTTAAACGGAATTTCCATATCCTCGGGAACAATTCCGAGAAGTCTGACTCCCGTTGAATCAACGGTGTCATCAATGTTAAGAAGAAATCTGTTTTCAACCGCACCTTTGTTAAATTTATTTATGATAAGACGTACTTCGCCGACTCCGTATTTTTTCAGCTCTTCACCCGCTTTTTCGGCGGCACGGACACAGACGGGATCGGGGGTTGATACAATTATACCTTCATCCGCCATGGAGGATGCCAGCATAAATGCCGTTCCGATACCTGCGGGGGCATCGACAATTATGTAATCGTAATCACAGTCAAACTTTTTTACCATGTTGCGTACCGCAAGAGGCGTAAACTCGGGCAAAACAGATGCAGGTGCCGCCAGAATGTCGACTCCGTGCGCACTTGTAATCGCCTTGAACGGACCGCACACCCCGCACACAATATCGCCCCAGTCAAAAACGCACTGTGATCCGGAGTCGAAAAGAATATCAAGACAGCGAAGTCCTATGTCACAGTCAATCGCAAGAACACGGTATCCGAGCTGTGAGAGAGAAAGACAGATCCCTTTTGTCATAGATGACTTTCCGACTCCGCCTTTTCCCGAAGCAATAACTATATTCCGAGCCATAACACGTTTCCTTTCACCGAATTATCCGATCAGCCGGTCTTCCGACGGAGCCGCGTCAACCGATCCGCCCTGGGAGAAATAATAATTATAGATATCCGCCGCTATCGGAAGAATACTTGTCGATGCGGACACACCTTCACCGACGATGCAAAGTGCAATTTCGGGATCGTCGTACGGGGCAAACGAAACGAAAAATGCGTTGTTGATTTTGATTGATTTTCCGTCTGAGCCTGTCCATATTGCCTGCGACGTACCCGTCTTTCCCGCTACGTCAACGGGAAGCTCACTGAAATACTTTGCACCGTGTCCTATTTTGCAGAAGTTGTACATTCCCTTCTTTACCAGTTCAACATTCTCTTCACGGAAGCCTACCTTGCCGAGAATTTCGGGTGTTTTTTCAAGAATTGTTTCGGAATAATCATAGCTTTTTATCGACTTGATAAAATGCAGATTATATCTTACACCGCCGTTTGCAATTATGGCACAGTAATTTGCAAGCTGTATCGGAGTAAAAAGGTTACCCTGACCGATCGCCGTCTGTACGTTATAACCCTCGTACCAGTTCTGATTAAGCGATGCTCTGTACTCGGGACTGTCCATAACGCCGACGGATTCGCTGATCTCAATTCCCGTCTTCTGTCCGAGTCCGAACATCGTACGGTATTCGTTCATCTTTGCATATCCGAGTTTCGCTCCGCAATCGTAAAAAAATGAGTTGCACGATTCACAAAGTGCAGTCACAACGCCCTGGAACGAAGTTGTATGTTTCTGTTCGCACTTGAAATTCTGATCGAGATACTTGTACGATCCGTCACAGAAAACCTGAGTTTCGGAATCAATTATTCCTTCTTCAAGCGCCGCTATTGCAACCGACATCTTGATGGTCGATCCCGGAACATACGTGCTGAGAAGTGCACGGTTGTAGAGCGGATTCGAATCCTTGTCGGCAATAAGCTTTTCGTAATCCTCGCTGTATGTTGCATTGTTATAAGTAGGATATGTTGCAGAGGCAAGAACCTCGCCCGTGTTTACCTTTATGACAACGGCCGCACCCGCTGACGGGATGGGCTTCGAAATAGAGTTCAGTACGTTTGCCAGAGAATCCTGAACCACTTTTTGCAGATTCATGTCAAGCGTCGTTATAATGGTATTCCCCTGAACGGGCGTCTTCGTTATCTCTGCCCTCTTGGTGCCGTCAGCCTCCGTGTAAACGGTTTTTTCTCCCGTTATTCCTTTCAAGTAACTTTCAAACGCACCCTCAAGTCCGCTTTTTCCTATAACATCGTTAAGTCCGTAGCCCTCTTCCTTGAGCCGTGCATATTCTTCTGCACTGATGGGACCTACAAGACCGAGTACATGCGGCGCAATTTCTCCGTCGGTATACTCTCTGTACGATTCGATTTCGACGTTGACACCTCTGTAATAATTGCTGTTTTCCTTGATTCGTGAAACAAGCTGAGTCGATACGTCCTGCGCAAAGGTATACGGATAGTTTTCGCTGAACGCAAGCCTTTTCATCTCGTAACGGACCGAAGCGATTTTTCTTGCATCCTCCGTTTTGTACCCCTCAAGCTTAAACATTCTCACAAGCTCGTCCATACAGTTCTGAGCTGTCGCATAGTCATTGAGATTAAGGTAATCTCTGCTTTTCATGACGCCGATATCATATTCTCTGTCCGCGTCAAACATAAGTGATCCCGTCGGAAGATAGAGAATCGGCAGATTGTCGATCCATTCCTCACCGTTCACCTCGAAAAGTCTGATAAGACTGAGAATGAGCTCGTTCATCTCCTTGTTATCGGTCGGAAAATCCGCTTTTTCAAAAATAATCGAATTTCCCTGTCTGTTTGAAACAAGGGGGGTGCCGTTTCTGTCGAGAAGCTCGCCTCTTGCGGCGGATACCGTCGACCTTTTCGATACCGACCGCGCCGAAGCGTACTTATCGGCATCGATAACCTGAATTTTTATGAGTGTAATTGCAAAAATCACAAAAACTGCCAGTATCATGCAAATACTTGCGGTAACTCTGCTCTTTGACAAAAAATTATTCAACCGTATCCAACCTCCCTTGACGTTTGTTAAAATCGGTAATTAACTCAATTTTTTATGCGCATATCTTACGGCAAAATAAAATATCGGTAAAAACAGCATTGTATAGATACACGACGGTATATAAAACGTAATAAGCTTATACGCGCCGTCAAAGTTTCCGCTGAATATGTAGTCCTTCATCCAGCACAAAAGCGTATAACACAAAAGTGCACCGAAAGAAAGCAATATTCCCGTGATGAGGTTGTTTCTCATCAGGTAGGTGATAAGGCTTCCGCAAACGAAGCCTATTATCGTCATCATTATTGCCTGAAAATGACCTCCCGACGGTGACGCCATGTCCCACAGGAGTCCTGCAAAAAGTCCGAAAAACATTCCCGCCGTTTCACGCTCATACATTGCGATACAGACGACCGCCGGTATAACGATAAAAGCTCGGAATCCTAAAAATGACGGAAGCAGTCCCGCCGTATTCTGCAGCATGGCGACAGCAAGGATGCCCGCCGTATAGCAGGCTCTTCGTATGTATACCTTTCTGTTGTCAAACTCGCTCCCCGTCACGTTCTCTCTCCCAAGAATTATTTGCTGAAATCAGTAATTATGAAAACATCGATAAGACTGTCAAAATCGACATACGGCTTTATAATCGCATAAGCCGAAATGTTTTCGGTAGCATCGGTAATTTCCGTTATTTCTCCGATGAGCAGATCCTTCGGATAAATTCCGCCCGTACCGGAGGTACAGACAATACCTCCCGTAGACATGGCAGTTGTTCTCGTTGCACCCGCCAAGCGTATAAGTCCGTTATCGGCAAGCGAAGCGGTTGTTTCGATATAACCCGCTTCACGCGTTCTTATCTCGTAGGAACTTACGAATACTCCGGGATTCAGAAGCGTACTTACCGTACACTGAGTAGGACTTACCGACGTAACCACTCCGACGAGATAGCTCTCGTAAATTACGGGATCGTCCACCTCGACATCGTGCAGTGATCCCTTGTTGAGAGTCATCGTTCCGTAGGCTCCGGAAGGATCGGAAGAAATGTTTGATGCCGGAACAAAACGGTAATCCGGATTATCCTCTTTGATTTCAAGAAACTTTTCGTAAAGTGTGAGCTTCTGTCTGAGCTCTTCGTAGTCGGCGACAAGCGCTCTGCTTTCTGCCAATTCCTTCTGAAGCTCCTTGAATCTTTCTTCGTAGTACGAAGACGAACGGAAACTTATTTTCAATTTGTCAAGACCTGATGCCGCTTTTGCGGAAAGACGTTCCACCGGTCCGAATACGAAGCTTACCGCCATCGAAAACGGAGATTCTTTTTCATATGTCAGTGCGGAAAGTGCCGATCCGCATAAAAGTACCGCTATAATCGCGGCAAACGCCTTGAATGTGTAGCTTTTAAAAAACCGTTTCATTCCGTAAAATCACCCAATCATTTTCTGCCGCTTGTGAATTTCGCCAGTGCACTGCTTTCAAGGCAGATTCCCGTTCCGTCTACAACGCAGTCAAGCGGTTTTTCCGCGACCAGGACGGGGATTCTCGTTTCTTCTGCAATAAGTCGGTCAAGACCGCGAAGAAGAGCACCGCCGCCTGTCAGCATAATTCCGTGATCGATAATGTCGGAGGCAAGCTCGGGCGGAGTCTTTTCGAGAGTAAGCTTTACTGCATCGAGAATTGCGTTTACCGGATCCTCCAGGGCTTCACGGACTTCCTCCGATGTGATTTCCACGTGCTTCGGCAGACCGTCCATGAGGTTTCTGCCCTTTATGTGCATGGCACCCTCACCGTCATACGGATATGCAGAGCCTATTTTTATTTTGATCTCTTCGGCAGTTCTGTCACCGATGAGAAGATTATATTTCTTTTTGATATAAGCAATTATCGCTTCGTCAAACGTGTTGCCTGCAACTCTTGCGGAACGTGAAGTTACGATATCTCCGAGTGAAATAACAGCAACCTCCGCCGTGCCACCGCCGATATCAACTACCATGCTTCCCGTCGCTTCACCTACAGGAAGTCCTGCACCGATAGCCGCCGCCATGGGCTCTTCAATAAGGCTTACGAACTTCGCTCCGGCACTCTTTGCCGCATCGTAAACGGCACGGCGCTCAACCTCGGTAACTCCCGAGGGAATACATATCATAACTCTCGCTCTGCTGAACGGTGAGCTGCTGACCGCACGGCGAATAAATGCTTTCAGCATTTCGGCGGTAATTTCAAAGTCGGCAATAACACCGTCTTTCAAAGGACGGACAGCGGTTATTGAGCCGGGTGTTCGTCCGATCATTTCCTTCGCTTCGGCACCGACAGCAACAACTCTCGGGGGATTGCTTCTCTGATCCACCGCAACAACCGACGGCTCACGGATAACAATGCCCTTTCCCTTGACAAAAACCAATGTATTTGCAGTACCGAGATCGATACCTATATCCTGTGAAAACAGTAACATCAGGCTTCCTCCTTATTTGAATACAATTGAATTGAAAACGCTGTTGAAATCAACCTGCTGTTCCATTGCCGTATCAACAGTGCAGGTTATCTGGAAAACCGTTCCCTTTACCGCAAACACATACGTATTTCTGACTACGTTTCCGAACCTGTAGCTTGCACAGGTTGCATTTACTTCGCCGATCTTCGTTTCCGTGCTGCTGAATTCATAGTCCGCATCACCGAGCTTTGCTCTCGACTTCTCCATTTTCTCAAGTATGCTTTCGACATCACCGCTCATATCGTCATAGAAGGATATCATCGCGTTCGTCTGAGTATGACGGAGAATTATACGGCTTGAACCTTCCTGCACCCAGCCTTCGGGAATCGCCACCGTGTAATATCTGGTTTCTGCTTTTTCCTCGTTCTGAATAATATCCGGGAAGGTGATGGAATTTGTAGCGTATTCATCTTCATGAGCTACAGAAACCACTTCACCGCTTTCGTCCGTAACTGTCTGTGTAGGTGCCGGAACAGGTTTTTTACTTTTGCTGTCAGTCATGACTTCAACAAGATTTCCGCGTTTATCCTGTATTGTAACTCCGTTTTCATCCGTTGCCAGAACGTGCTCCATACCCTGTTCATCAACTATCAGAATTCCGTATTTGCTCTGTTTCTGACACGCCGTAAATGCGCACAATGCCATGATGAAAACAAGAAAAATACAAAAGAACCTTTTATTCATTTATTATACCCATTCCTTTCCGTACAAATCGACAGATTCGGATTATTCAACCTTTTTCTTAGGTTTTTCTTCACCGACTTCGACAAGAACAAATGCAAGTGTCCACAAAAGCACCGCACACGCACATCCTATCATCAGAAATCCTGCCGAAGATATCTGTAATACCTTAATATTTACAACTGCACCGACAAGCCAGTTAAGTATTCCCGATCCGATAAGTCCGAGGTCCGAAATACCCACACTGCCGTCAACAAACGGCTGTGCAAACGCATTGAACGATATAAACATTCCGATAACGCTGAGAATTATTGTCGATGACATTATGATAATGCTTCTTCTTTTTCTTCCGAAAATTGCAACTGCCGCTGTTATTACGGCAAGTAAAACCGCAAGAACAAGGAACACGCCCGACGTAATAAGTGCAGGTAAAATATCCTTGATCGGCTGTGTCAGCGAAAGATCTCCGAAGCCCTCAAACGTTGAATTCTTTCCGAAGAAAAGAGTGTAGATATCGTAAAGACTGAGTGCTTCTCCCACATATGAATCAAGGAACGACATATCTCCGACTATACGGATCATAGGACTGAAAACAGCTATCGGAATTACCGCAAGCGACAGAAGCGCCGCAACGGATTTATAAACTATTCTGTATAACATATCCCGTATTCCTTTCTTATTTCCAGGAGGAATTGAGTGCGACCGTTCTGTTGATAATGATATTGTCTGCCGTGCTGTCCTTATCTGCACAGAAATATCCCTGACGCATGAACTGGAACACGTCACCGCTCTTTACATCGCGTAAACCGCCTTCAAGCAGACAGTCTTTGAGAATTACAAGAGATTCGGGATTGAAATGCTTCTCGTAATCGTCACCCGGATCCTCGACGTTGAAGAGTCTGTCGTAAAGTCTGACTTCCGCCTTTACACAGTCAGCGGCACTTACCCAGTGAAGAGTGCCCTTGACTTTTCTTCCGTCGGGGGAGTTTCCTCCCTTGCTCTCGGGGTCGTATGAACAGTGAAGGCAGGTAACCTCGCCGTTTTCGTCTGTTTCGAAGCTTTCGCAACGAACGAAATATGCGCTCTTGAGTCTAACCTCGTTACCGGGGTACAGACGGAAATACTTCTTTACGGGCTCCGCCATAAAGTCGTCACGTTCAACATAAATTTCACGTGAGAAGGTAACCTTTCTCGTTCCCATTTCGGGATGGTCGGGATGCACCTCAACCTCAAGCTCTTCGGTCTGTCCCTCGGGATAGTTGTCAATGATAACCTTGAGGGGACGAAGTACCGCCATAGCTCTCGGGGCAGTATCGCCGAGTGCATCTCGTGCACAAGCTTCCAGAAGGCCGTAATCAACAACGCTGTTTGCCTTTGCAACACCGACTCTTTCTATAAAATCACGTACTGCCGCTGCGGGATAGCCTCTTCTGCGGATGCCGCTGAGCGTTACCATTCTCGGATCGTCCCAGCCGCTGACAATACCCTTTTCAACCATTTCAAGACACTTTCTCTTGCTGGTTACGCAATAGTTGAGATTAAGTCTTGCAAATTCGATCTGTCTCGGAGGCTCTTCAAATCCGATTTCGTTGATGAACCAGTTGTAAAGAGGACGGTGATTTTCAAATTCAAGCGAACAGAGTGAATATGTTACGTTCTCCTTTGCATCCGACAGAGGATGTGCAAAGTCATACATCGGATATACGCACCACTTGTCACCCGTCTGATGATGTGTAACGTGGGCAATACGGTAAATTACGGGATCTCTCATGTTGATGTTGGGAGATGCCATATCAATCTTTGCACGGAGTACCTTTGATCCGTCGGGAAACTCGCCGTTCGTCATTCTCTCGAAAAGATCAAGATTCTCTTCGATTGAACGATCTCTGTAAGGACTGTTTTTGCCGGGCTCCGTAAGAGTTCCCCTGTACTCTCTGATCTCGTCAACCGAAAGATCACAGACATACGCCTTACCCTTTTTGATAAGCTTTATTGCACATTCATAAATAAAGTCAAAGTAGCTTGAAGCATAAAGACACTTCTCCCACTTAAAGCCAAGCCATTCGATGTCCTCTTTTATCGCATCGACGTACTCGACATCCTCTTTCGAAGGATTTGTGTCGTCAAGACGGAGATTACAGATTCCGCCGTACTTCTGCGCCGTAAGGAAATCTATACAGATAGCCTTTGCGTGGCCGATGTGAAGATATCCGTTCGGCTCCGGAGGGAAACGAGTCTGCACTCTCGTGTTGACACCGTTTTCAAGATCTTCGTCAATAAAATCGTATATGAAATTTGAAGCTTTTGTTACGACTTCTTCCATTGTTATCGTCCTCTCTTATTTTGTATAAGTTTCAATTGCCGTCTTTATACGTTCCGTTACCTTTTCTTCTCCGAGAATCGCCATAATCGCATGAAGATCGGGAGTATTCCTTCTCGAAGTAACCGCTATTCTGATGACGGAAGAAATATCTCCGACGTGTCCCTTGAATGCTTCGGGATTCTTTTTGTATTCCTTGACATTCGGAGTATATCCCAAGGGCTCACACATATCCTTGATCTTCGAGAACCATGTGTCCTTGTCATCCTCCGCACCGTAAACCGTAAGATACTTACGGAGAATCTCAGCAGCTTCGTCGGGCGTTATGTTTTCGGGAAGAGTGAAGTCCTTCGAATAAAGCTCTTCGTAAAGATACGCCACGCTGTCCTTGACCTCGGACCACTTCGCAATATCCTTTCTCGGCTTCGCCGTTCCTCTGTCTATCGAAAGTACGGCACGAAGATAGTCCGTATCTTTTGAAATTATGTCATAAAACTCAGGATCGTATACCTTTGCCCATTCAAGCGTTCTCTCGCATACCGTTTCCGCATCCATTTTGGAAATAACGTTTTTGCTCACGTCCTGAAGCTTTACAAGATCGAACAAGGCTCCGCTCTGGCTCATCTTTTTGAAGCTGAACGAGAAATCAAACAGCGAAGCATCGGGGTTTGCTCTTCTCCAGTCCTCGAAGTTTGAATTGATCAGCGTCAGAAGATATTCGAGAACCGCTTCCTTCGGACAGCCCTCCTGAACAAAATAGCTGACCGCCGCCTCGGGATCCTTACGTTTGGAAAGCTTTCTCTTTCCGCCGTTGTCCTCTTTCATAACGGGCGCAACGTGCGCATATTTGACGGGCTTGAATCCGCAGCTCTTGAACAGTGCGATGTGAAGCGGAACGGAAGCTATCCATTCATCGCCTCGAACGACGTGGGTTACTCTCATGAAATGATCGTCGCAAGCGTGTGCGAAATGATACGTGGGAATAGAGTCCGTTTTGAGAAGAACGGCATCGGAAAAGTTTTCGGGCATCTCGATTTTGCCTCGGACAAGATCGTCGAAGCTGAATCTCTTCTCTTCGCTTCCCTGTGATCTCAGACGCAGTACATAAGGCTCTCCCGCCTTGATACGTCTTTCCTGCTCCTCGAACGTAAGGTCACGGCATTTTGCCCACTTGCCGAAATAGCCCTTTATGACGGCACCCTCTTCCTCCTGCTTTTCGCGAAGTGCCGAAAGCTCGTCCTCCGTGCAGAAGCACGGGTATGCAAGCCCCTGCTGTACAAGCTGTTTTGCCACCGTATGATAAATCTCCGCTCTGTGACTCTGTACGTAAGGTCCGTATTCACCTTTTTCGGCATTAAAGCCCGTAACGCCCTCACCGAATTCGATTCCGAACGATCTGAATCCCTCGATGATTCCCGAAACACCGTCCTCGACCTCACGTTTTTTGTCGGTGTCCTCAATTCTCAAAAAGCTTATGCCCTTTGACTCCTTTGCGGCAAGGACGCTTACAAACGCGGTAAAAAGTCCGCCGATATGCAAAAATCCCGTCGGACTCGGTGCAAATCGTGTTACCTTTGCACCCTCGGGAAGATTTCTTTGCGGAAATTTTTCCTCAAGCTCTGCCACGGTACCGACATTCGGAAATAAAAGCTCTGCAAGTTTCTGATTATTATCCACTTTTTTCACAACTCCGTATGTTTAAAGATACTAATCCTATTATCAGGATACTATATTTTATTATGACAGAAAAACACCTCAGTATCAAGAGAAAAATAAAAATTTAACAATATTTTTTCAAATATTATAATGTTTGCATATTTTTTTGGTTACTGTGGAAAAATATTACTGTAAATAAACAAAAAGACTGCCCTTAACAGACAATCTTTTTGTTGTTTATTTTCTTTTTACACACTTTGTGATAATAACTCCCATTACTGTCGCCGGAATTATAATAAGCACCGCAATTACCACATATTTCATGGGAATCAGCTCATAAATCCCGTAGCCGAGAACAGTCATGAGAAGCACTCTCGGCAATATTCCGAGAAGCGACATAAAAAAGTATGACGGAAACGAAAATCCCGAGGCGCCGAAAAAGAGGCTTCCGAAATCTATCGGGAATGACAGGAATCTGAGCAGAAATACAAAAGCGAACCTGCCTTTTTCCTTCAGCTTATTAAGCAGATCATATCCTTTTTTGCCCCGAAGCATCGCATCGACCTTTTCACCGCCGAGGAATCTGCCGAGAAAATAAGACAGCGTAACCTCAACGGCAATACCGATGGTGTTTATGAGTAATGCAAGGGGAGTATCAAAAGCCATTCCGACCGAAAGATAGATAAGAGAGGCGGGTATCACGAAAACAGCAGACTTTACGGCATATACGCCGATAACCGTAAGTGCCGCCGCCGTAAGCGACGATGCACCGCTTATGAGTGTACGCACATCGAGATTTGACAGCTTTTCGTAATTAAATATAATTACCGCAAACAGCGACACCGCTATACCTATTTTCAGAAGGTTTAAAAGTATATTTTTAATTTTCTTATTTTCCATTTTTTCCACCGTTTTCTGTTGTTCTTCTAAGAGTATACACAAAAACCGTCATTTCTTTTTTCTTATTTAAAACAATAACACTTAAAGGGTGAATTTTATTGACTTTATTTTCCGTGCATGATATAATTATTAACCTGTAAGAAAGGATGTGTCTTCGATGAAGGCTCTTGACAAAATCAAGTTTTCTGCCACAAGTGCCGCTCTTGACGGCATATTGAAATATATCGACAAAAATCCCCAGGAAAACCTTTTGAAGCTTATCGACAAGGCGGAAGCTCTTACCAAAGGCATTTTCCCTCAGAAGAACTTTGATAAGTTCCGTAATGCCATAGGTGATCCCGAAAATATCTGGACGGGATATGCTCTTTCTATTCTCAACGATATTGACCGCGATACCGTAAAAAAAGGCTTCATGGCGATGGGTTACGGAAATTACATCGGCACAAAAACCGTTCGTGAAAACCGTGAGAAATACAAATGCAACTTCCCGTACATCATTCTTTTCGATCCGACGAGTGCCTGCAACAGAAACTGCAAGGGCTGCTGGTCTGCCGAATACGGAAGCAAATATTCTCTCACCCTCGACGAGATGAAGGACATCGTAAACCAGGGCACGGAACTCGGCTCTCATCTCTATATGCTTACGGGCGGTGAGCCCCTCATCCGCAAAAACGATATTTATGAAGTTTGCCGTGAGCATCCCGACTGTATGTTCCTTTGCTATACGAATGCGACTCTGATCGACGATGCCTTCTGCAAAAAGATGAACGAACTCGGAAATCTCACCGTTGCTCTGAGCATTGAAGGCTCTGCCGAAAGCAACGATTTCCGCAGAGGAGAGGGAAGCTACGCAACGACGCTTGCCGCCATGGATCTTCTCAAAAAGAACAGATGCCTTTTCGGCATTTCCGTCTGCTATACTTCTGCAAATATAGACCAGGTAACCGACGACGCTTTCATTGATCTGATGATTGAAAAGGGCTCAAAATTCGGACTTTACTTCAACTATATGCCGATAGGAAAAGATGCTCTTCCCGAGCTCATTCCCACTCCCGACCAAAGAAAGCATATGTATTCGTGGCTTCGCCGTATACGTGATCAGAAAACGGGAAAACCCATGTTTGTCATGGACTTCCAGAATGACGGAGAGTACGTCGGCGGATGCATTGCCGCAGGCAGAAACTATTTCCACATCAATTCGGCGGGCGACATTGAGCCGTGCGTATTCATTCATTATTCCGATTCGAATATCCGCACTCATACGCTTTTCGAGGCGCTTCAAAGACCGCTGTTTCAGGCATTTTTCCACGGACAGCCGTTTAACGACAACCATCTCCGTCCGTGTCCCATGCTTGAAAATCCCGACTGTCTGAGAAAAATCATCGGCGAAACAAATGCAAAGTCAACGGATTTCCTCGCACCCGAGAGTGTCGAAACACTTTGTTCGCGATGCGATAAATTCGCCGCACAGTGGGCTCCCGAAGCGGAAAAACTCTGGAATTCCAAAGAGCATCCCAAGACGAAAACGTATTACTACCGTGATACTCCCGAGGGAAAAGCTCAGCAAAAATAAAATAACAGTACAGGGGTGCCGCAAGGCTGAGATCATACCCTTTAACCTGATTCGGGTAATGCCGACGTAGGAAGTTATTGAAAAACTCAGGACGTTGGATTTCCAACGTCCTTTTAATTTTCGAGGAGTGTTTCTTGTGTCTGAAAAATCAAATTTTAAAACTCAACGTCTTGCGGTATGCAGTATACTTGTTGCGCTTTCCGTTTTACTGTCGGTAATAAAAATTTTTGCACTCCCCTTCGGAGGCGAAGTCACTCTTTTCGGCATGGTCCCGATAATGGTCGCATCTTTTCTGTACGGAACAAAATACGGACTCTTATGCGGATTCGTTGACGGAATATTTCAGTGTATACTCGGAATATCCTCTTCGGGCGCTCTTGCGGGACTCAATCTCGTATCCGCCGTTTTGATGATACTGCTTGACTATTTTATCGGCTTTTCGGTTATCGGTACGGCGGGTGTTTTCAGAAACTTTTTCAAAAAGCCGACTGTCGCACTGTCCGTCGGAGCGGTTTTTTCATGTTTTTTGAGATTTATCACTCATACAATATCGGGAATCGTTCTTTACGGAAGCTATGCCGAGCAGTTTTTCACTCAGGAAGGCTTTTACTCGTGGGGTGAAGCCGTAATCACAAAATACTCGGGAATCGCCCTCAGCGCAATCTATTCGTTGATATATAACGCTTCCTATATGATTCCCGAAACGGCTCTTTCCGTTATAGCCTGCACCGTTCTCCTGTCGGTAAAGCCTCTTGCAAAAAACATACTCAAAGAAAGCCGTTAACATATAGCACAAAAATATGCCCTGCAAGGACGACTTGCAGGGCATTCGTATTTTGTTTTAAGCTCAGATTTCGGGAATAACTACTTCGATTTCCTTGCCGAGTTCGGCAGACTTTACGATGTGGTCGATAATTGCCTGGTTGTAGATAATCTGCTCTGACGGGACGGGAGCATTGCCGCCCTCGAGGATAGCATCGAGGAAGGAACGGACCTTCTTATAGAAGAGTCCCTTGCCCTTGTTCTGGCAAACGGGAATCTTTGTTTCGACTCTGTTGCCCGCCATGTCGGAGTAAATGGTCATCGGGCCGCCGATACTGCCGTTCCAGCAATCTGTTGCGGGAATACGGAGAGCGCCCTTCTTGCCGAGGATGATCGTATCACCGGGAGAGTCGATGTGCATTGCCCATGCAATACGGAAATCGAGGATAATTCCGCCTTCAAGACGTACAAATGCCGCCGCGAAATCCTCAACGTCAAAACGTGCCGCATCCGTCGGGTTGTTGTATTCGGGATTTGTTCCGAAGAAGTTGGATGTATAACCCGTTACCGTAAGGGGCTTCGGATAACCGATAGCATTGAGTACCATGTCGAGAGAATAGCATCCGATATCGCCCATGGCGCCGATACCCGCCGTTTTCTTTTCGATGAATGTGCTGTTGGGAATACCGCGTCTGCGTCCGCCGCCCGTCTGGATGTAGTAAATTTCACCGAGTACGCCCGACTGAACAATCTGCTTTACCATCTTCATGTTTTCATCAAGTCGGGGCTGGAATCCGATGGAGAGAATCTTTCCGCTCTTCTTCTCTGCACGCATGATTTCAACGGCTTCTTCCGTTGTAACGCACATGGGTTTTTCAAGGAGAACGTTTACACCCTTTTCAAGTGCATAGATCGTACACTCTGCATGAGTTGCATTGTATGTACAGACACTGACTGCATCAAGCTCTTCGCTGTCAAGAAGCTCCTTGTGGCTGGGGTAGAAACGTGCACCCTCAACACCGTAACGTGCTGCGAACTTCTCCGCCTTGCCGGGGATAAGATCTGCAAAAGCAACGATCTCTACATCGTCCATGTCAAGATAGCTCTCGATGTGGGACTCTGCAATCCAGCCCGTACCGATAATTGCAACCTTCAGCTTCTTTTCGGAAACCTTCTTTTCCTCTTCAACAGCCTGTGTGAATTGGTTTAATACTGCGTCACTCATAGTAATAAATATCCTTTCGTGCTTTATTTGTCAAGGCTCTGTCAGTCGGCAGATACCAAGGTTTTAACATATTCGATGCTCATCTGTGCACATTCAAGCGGGAATTTATCCATGCTCGGCTCATCCTGCTCTACGACAACCCATGAAGCACCCGCCTTTTCGCAAGCGGCAAGAATCTTTTTGAAATCCTGTACACCGTAACCGACGGGACGGAATTCAAATGTTTTTTCTTCGGACTCTTCTTCCTCGTCGTCGATACCGATAAGCTTGTAAAGCTTGCCCGTACCCGAACCGCTCTTCCAGAAGTCCTTGAGATGAACTACGGGAGCTTTTCCCGTATACTTTACGATGTAATCTGCGGGATCTTCGCCGCCGACATTTACCCAGCAGGTATCGATTTCGGTCTGAAGATATTCCGCCGGAATTGTATCGTAAAGAATATCAAGCGCATATTTTCCGTCAACTTTGATAAACTCAAAATCGTGGTTGTGATAAAGAAGCTGCATGCCGAGTTTATTTGCCGCTTCGCCCATCTTGCGGATACCGGCAACCGTTTCGTCATAACCCTCTGTGCCGGGACGGCGCTCGGGAGTAAGATAGGGGACAACAACAAATTTGCATCCGAGTTCCTTGTAGGGAAGGAATGCCGTTTCGGGATCGTCAACCGCATCGTAATACGGAACGTGTGCCGAAATCGCAACAAGCGAAAGCTCCTCAAGAAGCTCTTTGACAAAGGAAACGTCCTTGTCAAAAAGACCTGCAAACTCTACGCCGTCATAGCCAAGCTCTTTGACCTTGCGAAGAGTACCCTCAAAGTCGGCCGCCATGTCATCTCTGACGGAATAAAGCTGTAATGCGATCGGGAAATTCATAACATCAAATCCTTTCCGTGTAGATAGTTTTATGTTATCACAAAAATCCCGACACATCAATAAAAATTTAAAAAATTTTTTGAATAACAAGCTTTAATCCCGTAAATACTATTGCAGAAATCGTAATGATTGTAAGGAGTGATAAAATGAAGAAAAGTTTTGTATTTATGATGATCACCGCAGTTTTATTGTGTTTTGTTCTTGCTTCGTGCGGCACAACCGATGACGGACGCGGTACCACCGTTCCGACAACCGACCTGAACGGCTTGCCTTCCGAAACTTACGATAACGGTGAAACTCGTGATGATATCTTTGACACAACGGAAGAAAGCGGCACCTTTATGGAATCTCTTTCCGAGGTTATCTCCGAAGGTATGAGCGACAGCAGCTTCCTCGATCCGCAGAACGGAATCGTTTCGGACACTCAGGAAGCAATGGAATAATTGCAAAACCACCCCTCCTTGTAAATCGGCATTGCCGTATACGGGGAGGGCTTTTTCGGCTTCAAAGTTCTGCTTCTTGTTTTAGCTTTAAGTCTGTAAACCGTTAATATAAAATGTAGACTTTTGCAAATAAATGTGATATACTTAAAAAGTATAATTATAATCGGAGTATTATGAACAGTTTTATTCGGTTTTCGATAAAGTTGAGCAGGTGAGATATTTATTATGCAGAGAATAAAATCATCTTTTTACCGTTTTACCCGGAACGACAGGGCAACGTCTTTCGTCTGTTATCTCGTTCCTTTTACAGCTCTCGGCGGATACCTGCTGACGTTGACATTAAACAACGATATACAAAGTGTGCCGGGATATTATCTGATTCATTATCTGTATACATACGATCACGGTTTTGTCGCACGAGGTCTGGTCGGCGAGGTAATAAGCTGGTTTTATCCCGTCGTTTCCGATGATCTTACGCAAAAGGTTGTTATTCTCTTTTCTTTTCTGCTCATGATCTCGGCAGCTCTCTGCATAGGAAAGGCTCTGTCAAAAGTCAAAAATAATCCGCGTCACCTTTTTCTTGTAGCAATAATCAGCATCGTAATCTGTGTTTTGCCCGGCTCATTCCGCAATTACTATCCCGATGTCAAGCTGGATAAATTGCTCTGGGCACTGACACTTTTTTCCGTTCTTCTCGTCGATAAAAAGTACGCAATATGGGGCGTTCCTTTTTTGTGTATAGCCGCAACGCTTGTTAATCCGATTTTTCTGTTTTGCAGTATGATTTTAATAGCAATAATTCTGTTGCAGGAGTTCTTTTCAAGCGGATTCTCCAAAAAACACGGTGCGATATGTGCGATTTGCTACATTTCCATGATAGCGGTCGGGATATATGCTCTTCTCTCGGAAAAGCATCTCGGCTTCAATACTCCCGACGAGATGATGGACTATTATTTCTCGAGATACTCCGGAGTCCTCAGCGATTTGAATTATGCAAAATTTGAAACGGAATGGCTTTTCGACTATTTCGACGAAATGGATGTAATTATCAAAAAAGCTTTTCAGATATACTTTATCGAATGGGAAAACTGGAAGGTTTGTTTAATGGATCTTATTTTCCTCATGATCCCGGTATTCGGCATCCTCACGCTGTTCTGGAAAAACTGTATGTCGGAATGTGAAAACAAATTTCAGAAATTCATTTTCTTCCTGTGTCTGATTTCTCCCGTCGTAATTATTCTCCCCATAGTTTTTTCCTGGGAATCCAGCAAATATTTTTATAACAATTTACTGGTTCAGCTTTCGTTGATAATTTACTACATCGCAAGAGGCAATATCTGTGTATTAAAATCTGTCAGAAAAGCCACGGATTGGATTAAAGCAAATACGCTTTTATCTGTATGTATGACGGCATATTTCACTTCATTAATTTTAGCCTGATGTTCGTTGGGAGTTATTTCTTATGAATACAAAGAAAACGCACCTTTTTTATTGCTTTGTCGCCGCTTTCGCGTTGAAGATTTTCTATCTGCCGGCAGATCTCTCTCTTTTTAATTTTGATTCTTTCCTCCTTAACACCACTCAGCTTACGCTGTCCGTTTATGCGATAGTCACCTCGTTTCTTCTCAGTGCGGTCTACGCCGTAATTTTACATAAGCTGTTAAAGCTTCAAAACATCGTGTTCGGTTTTTGTGCCGTTCTGTTGATTGTCGATCCGTTTTTCAGATATTCCATCCTGACTTTTGAATACAATTTTTTGTTGCTTGTCACTTTATTGCTGTGCCTCTGTTTTGCCGAAGGTAAATCCTTCAGGCTTAAATCAATTCTCATGGCCGTCTTCGTTATCTTTTCAATATTAATCGATTCAACTGCAATTTTCTGTCATATTCCCGTTGCGGCACTGGTCTACGGCTTCAGCCTGTTACCGACAGAAGAAAAGCTTTTAAACCCCGTCGGCAAAATCAAGAAAAAACAAATATCCGCCAACAAGAGGCTCGTTGCCAAAAAAAGAGTCACCCTTACCGCGGCATTCGCAGCACTGATTCTTCTTTCCGTGTTTATCAAAACAACACCTTTGGCGGATTTGCTGAACAACATCAAAAACGATTTTATCCCCGTGCAGATTTTCAGCTATTTTACCGACAGACGTCTTGTCTTCGTTTCCGTTCCGTATTTTTTCCTGCTCGCGGTATTTATAACGAAATATCTCCTGAAAAAATCCAACGGGGAAAGAAAAAACCTGCGTTTCGCTTTTGACAACGCAAGCTTCCTGTGGTTCGTTTTACCGGCTTTCGCCATGATTTTTGCAGGAATATGGAGATACCCCCAGAGCATCAGCGTCTGCTCTCTTATGTGCACGATTACAATAATTTTCATTTCTCTGTACGATCCCGAAACAACGTCCGAAATTGCCCACGATTTTTCAACGTTTTATAACAAGCACAAAATATCCGTATGCGTTTCTTTTCTCGCTTACTTCTTCCTGACGCAATACATCTTTAAAAATATACAAATCACCATTCTGGACAGCATACTTACCGTTGCCGGAAACAGATTATAAAGCATCGCTTAACAAAACGAAACTGAATCTTCTGAAACAGATTTTTTATCAAGGTGACAAAAATGAGCAATAAGAAAAACATTTATCTTGTACAGGCAGGCTGCTTATACGGAGATACCTACTATCTTCCGTACGCCGTCGGTATGCTCGCCGCCTATGCGTTTAACGATGAACACATAGCGGAAGAATATGAGCTCAAAAGAATAATTTACAGCCTCGAGGATATCGACGAGAGCATTGAAGGGCTGGATAATCCCTTTTTCGTCGGATTTTCCAACTCGATATGGAATTATCAGTACAACCTCGAATATGCCGAAAGATTAAAATCCAGGTACCCCGAGTGTATAATTGAATTCGGCGGACACCATATACCTCCCTCAACCGAATATCTCGACAAATACAGCTTTATTGATATTCTTATCCACCGAAAAGGTGAGGAAGCTTTCAAAGGTGTGTTGGAGGAGCTCACGAAAAACGATCCCGATTTTTCCGCAATACCAAACATCTCATTCAGAACATCTCGGGGAATTGCGACTCAGACGCCCGAAAAACAGATTACGATTTCGGATTATCCGTCACCCTATTTAAACGGTGTTTTCGACGACATAATCAAAAATAAGAACTATCGCTTCTCCTGTGTTCTCGAAACAAACAGAGGCTGTCCTTATAACTGCTGTTATTGCGATTGGGGAGAGCTGAACTCAAAGGTAAGACTGTTCCCTCTGGAAAAAGTTTTGGCGGAGCTCGAATGGATGTCGGAAAACAAAATGGAATTTGTATATTGCGTAGATGCAAATTTCGGAATGTTCCCCCGAGATGAAATAATCGCCCGAAAATTAGCACAGCTGAAAACCGAAAACGGATATCCAAACCGCTTGCAGGTTTCCTATTCAAAAAGCAACCACGACAGAGTGTTCCGCATAAACAAGCTTCTTGCGGATCACGGTATCGGCAAGGGTGCCACGCTTGCACTTCAGAGCCTTTCGCCCGATGTTCTCGATAATATCGGCAGAACAAACATCAGCAGGGAAGAATACGCTTCGCAGATCGCGAGATACCGTGATGCGGGAATTTCGACATATACCGAACTCATTCTCGGGTTGCCCGGAGAAACATACGAAAGCTTTACACGCGGATTGTGTGAGATTCTGGAGCTTGGTCAGCACAGCTCGGTAAGTGCGTATTACTGTGAGCTGCTGCCCAACTCATTGCTCAGCACGAAAGAATATATCGATAAGTTTAAAATCAAAACGGTTTCAACTTCTCTGAATCAATATCATTGCGAAAACATGGATAATATGCTTTCCGGATTTTCTTCCATAATAGTTGAAACGGCAACAATGAGCGTTCGTGACTGGATACGTGCAAACGAGTTTTCAACGTGTGTCCAGAGTATGCACCACTTCGGAATTCTGCAATGTGTTGCCATGTATATCCGCCATGAATACGACGTAAGCTATTATGATTTTTACACCGAATTATACAGCTTTATTTTAAACGAAAGCGTATTTTTGAAAAACATTTTTGAAATGGTATCCGATGTTCTGAATAAATTCGTAAGCGGACAAGGCGGATTAACCTATCAGGCAGAGCCATTCGGCAAGATTACATATCCTCTCGAGGAAGCCGTATTTTTGCTGTGTCTTTATGATTTTGATTTATTCCTTGATGAAATATCTGTTTTTGTCAGACGTTATATCAAAGACGAAGATTTCTTAAATCAGCTTCTTCGTTATCAGAAGTCGGTGGTGCTCAGACCGACGGTCGATGAATTCAAAAATGAATTCGAATATGATTTTGAAAAATATTTCGGCGCGATACTTCGCAACGAATATGAGCCACTGAAAAAAGAAAACACCTTGTATAAATTTTCAACACCGTTCCGCACCGAAGATTGGACCCACTATGCACGTGAAATTGTCTGGTACGGTCGGCGTAACGGAAGGATGCTGTATTCGGCAGCTCCTAACCGGGTTGAAAAAACAGATTAAGAGAAAGGCGGTGCGGGTTTTGAAAAATCTGTATATGGTTCAGCCTAATTCAAAATACGGCAACTCGATTTATTTTCCCTATGCGGCAGGATCGTTGGTTGCATATTCTTTTAAGGATGAAACCGTAAGCAAAGAATATGAATTCAAAGGCTTCATATACAAGAAGGAAAACATAAAGGACATTGTGTCAAAACTCGATACACCGTTTGTTGTCGGTTTCTCCTGCTACATATGGAATTACGAATTTAACAAAAGACTTGCAAAAGCGATAAAAGAAGCTTTCCCCGAATGTAAAATTGTTTTTGGCGGACATCAGATTTCAAAGGACAGCGAATCCGTTCTCGAAACCTATGTTGACTATCTCTTGCAGGGCGAAGGCGAAGAAAATTTCCGAAAGCTTCTTTTGCATCTTGTAAACCGGGAAAAAGCGGAAAATATTCATAATCTGATCTATAACGATGACGGAGTCGTCAGACATACCGACACCGCCTCTCACCCCGATATTCCCGAGCGTGTTTCCGCTTACACCGAAGGATATTTCGATGATATTGTAAAAAGTGAGGAGCTTTATTTTTCCGCCATTCTTGAAACCAACAGGGGCTGTCCCAACAGATGTGCTTTTTGTGACTGGGGAAATGTCAAATCAAAAATAAAGCTGTACGACATCGAGATGATAAAAAAAGAAATAGACTGGATGTCGGAAAACAAGATAGAGTACTGTTATTGTGCCGACTCAAACTTCGGTATGTTTGCCCGTGATTTAGCGATTGTCGATTATCTGATAGAAAAGCATAACGAAACCGGTTACCCGAAAAAATTTCAGGCAACCTATTCAAAGAATAATCCCGAAACCGTTTTTGAAATCACCAAAAAGCTCAATCAGTCGGGAATGAGCAAGGGTGCAACACTTTCGTTCCAGTCGATGAATCAGAATGTTCTCGATAAAATCTATCGAAAGAATATGCCGTTGGAGTATTTCAAAAAGCTCATGGCGCTTTACAACGGAAACGGCATTTCCGCTTATTCCGAAATAATAATCGGCTTGCCCGGCGAAACGTACGAAAGCTTCAAGGACGGAATAGAACAACTCCTCGAAGCGGGACAGCATATGTCAATAAATTTTTTCAACTGCGAGTTGCTTGTCAATTCGATCATGAATGATCCCGAATACATTGAAGAGAATTCAATCAGATATGCTTCCACGGAATTGCATCAATATCACATCGTACCCGACGACGATACCGTTCCCGAAAAATCGAGGATCGTTGTGGCAACGGCGGATATGTCGGAAGATATGTGGGTAGACTGTAACATTCTCTCGGTGTTCATAAGAGCCATGCATAATCTCGGCGCATTGCAGTGTTTTGCCATCTACCTGTTTTACGAAAAGCAGGTTAAATATACGGATTTCTATTGTGCCGTCATCGAATGGGCAAAGGAAAATCCGTCAACGGTCTGCGGTAAAATCTATTACTGGCTTCTTCACAAATACAACGAAGTCTTGCAGAACAAGGGCTCTCTGACCTGCGTTGAAGACGGCTTCGGAAAAATCACCTGGCCGCTTGACGAGTGTGCCTTTCTTAAAATAATCAAAGATTTCGATCTGTTCTTTTCCGAGATAAAGGAATTCATCACGCCCTACTTCGATACAGAATCAATTCTCGATGAGCTTACGGAATATCAGGTTTCCGTCATAAAATCACCGTACGCCCGTCAGAAAACACTGAATCTGTCCTTCGATTGGTACGGTTTTTTCAAGTCGGTTTATTCCAACGCCCGCCTGCCTTTGGCGGAAAGAAAAAACACCGTCCTCATAAACGCTTCCGACATTCCCTCCTCCCCGGAAGAGTATGCGAAAAAGATCATCTGGTTCGGCAGAAAAGGCGGTCAGAACATCATAACAGACATTAAGTATATACAGTAGATTGGGTGAGTCATTTGAGCAAGAAAAAATTCTATTTTGTACAACCGAACACACTGCTTGGCAACTCCGTTTATTTCCCCTACGCCGTCGGTGTTCTGTCTTCCTATGCGTTGCAGTTTGAAGACATCAGGAAAAGCTACGAACTCGACGGAATATTTTTTAAAGAGGACCCGGCAGAGGATGTTTTCAATTGCATTTCGGATCCTTTTATAGTCGGATTTTCGAATTACTTCTGGAATTACAAGTATAATCTCGAAACTGCACAGAAAATCAAAGAACGCTACCCCGACTGCAAAATAATTTTCGGCGGTCATCAGATACCGCGAAACACCGAATGGCTTTCCGAGTATTCATTTATCGATATACTGATATTCGGAGAAGGCGAAATTCCCTTCACCGAGATACTTCGTGCTTTTAATTCGTCGGGAGATCTGTCCGACGTTGACAATATCGCTTACCGCGACGAGAATGACAACATAATAAAAACCGCCGACAGCTACAAGGGCGTAGAAAATTATCCGTCCCCGTATCTGAGCGGAATCTTCGACAAGCTTTGCAACGTTCCCGAAAACATGGAATTCAATGCCCAGCTTGAAACAAACAGGGGCTGTCCGTATCACTGTTCATTTTGCGACTGGTGCGACTACGACATCCCCATGAGACAATTCCCCATTGAGCGTGTAAAAAAAGATCTCCTCTGGATATCTGAGCACAACATCTCATACTGCATGTGCGTCGATTCAAATTTCGGACTCTTTGAGCGTGACGAAGAAATCGCACGCTTCGCCGTAGAGCAAAAAAAGAAGACGGGATACCCCGACAAATTCGGCGCCTGCTTCGCCAAGGATAAAACCGAACGTATTTTTACAATCAACAAGATGCTCAACGACGTCGGAATGAGCAAAGGCGTTTCTCTGGCTTTCCAGAGTATGTCCGAAGAAGTGTTGAAAAATATCTCAAGAAAAAACATGAACAAAGATAAGCTGTCCGACCAGCTCGAACTGTATCATAAGGCGGGCATTCCCACCTATACCGAATTGATTCTGGGACTTCCCGGCGAAACTCTTGACAGTTTTTCGGAGGGTATATGTGAGCTTCTCGAACGCGGTCAGCATGACTCGATCAATGTTTTCCGCTGTGAGGTTTATCCGAATTCTACTCTTGCAGACAAAGATTACATGGAAAAATTCGGTATCAAAACCGCCGTCAACAAGCTCAACATCAACCATTGCAAAATTTCAAATTCCGTTTTTGCCGGCGGTCTTGAATACATCGTCGAAACCTCGACAATGAGTGCCGCCGACCTTATACGTGCAACCGTCTTTTCCGCCTGCATACAGAGTGTTCACTGTCACGGACTGTTGCAGTGCTTCGCAATTTATGTCCACCACGCTCTCGGTGTTTCCTACTACAATTTTTATAAATCCTTCACCGACTTCTTCTCGGAAAAAGACGGTGTCATCGGTGACACGCTGAGAAGGATAAGCAATTGTATCAAAAACACCGACGAAGGCCTTGTCGACATGTCATACATCAATCCCATTTTCGGCGACATCACCTGGCCCTACGACGAAGCCATGCTTTTAGATTACATTTACAAGCTTGACGATTTCTACAACGAAGCATCGGAATTTTTGATGTCATTCAATATTGACAGCGATATTTTCAACGAGTTGATGACATATCAGAAGAGCCTGATTGTTGTTCCGGGCAAAAACAGCATCCGCCACTCATTCCGATACGACTGGGATTCTTATTTTAAAAATGTGCTTGCAAATAAAAAAGCCGACATTGTCCGTGAGCCGTCCGTTATCAGCTTCTCCGCCGACGATGCCCCGACCGAGTGGGAAGACTACGCCAGAAAAATCATCTGGTACGGCAGAAGAAACAAAAAAACAATACGTGAAACCAAAAAAATATAATTCACAAAGGAGGACGCCGAAATGAAAAATGTATATCTGGTCGGACCGAACAATTCACTTTCGCGTTCTCTCTTTCTGCCTTATTCCATCGGCTGTCTTGCCGCATATTCGTTTAAAGACGAAGACATCAAAAGCCATTACAGGCTGGGAGAGTTTATTTTCACCAAAATGCCGATTGAAGAGGCTCTTTGCAAAACCGAGTCACCGTTCCTTGTCGGTTTCTCGTGCTACATGTGGAATGTGGAATACAACCTCGTTCTCGCCGAAGAAATAAAAAAGAAATATCCCGATACCGTCATCGTTTTCGGCGGACCTCATGTTCCCGACGATGTCAGCTTTTTAAAGGAATACGGGTATATCGACATTCTGATTCACGGTGAAGGTGAAATCGCGTTTTACGAAATCTTAAAAGCATTGAAGAACAACGGAAATTTCGAAGAGATTTTCAACATTTCTTTCAGAGAAAACGGGGAATACATTAAAACTCCTCACCGTCAGATATGTGATCTTTGTGAGCTTCCTTCTCCGTATTCGGAAGGTTTTTTTGATTCCATAATAAACTCAAAGGAATACGACGGAATACAGTTCGATGCCATTATCGAAACCAACCGTGGATGCCCGTATAGATGTGCATATTGCTGCTGGGCGGGAGGCAGAAACACGTTCCGGGAATTTCCGCTTGAGCGTGTCAGAAAAGATCTTCTCTGGATGGCGCAAAACAAAATATCCTATTGCATCTGTGCCGACTCCAACTTCGGAATTCTCGATCGCGACGAAAGCATCGTCGATTATCTGGTTGAACTGAAAAAAGATTTCGGTTATCCGCAAAAGTTTGAAACGACCGCCGCAAAAAATAAGGACAGTCTGACCTTCAGAATCAACCAAAAGCTTGATTCGGTAAACCTGAACAGAGGAATATCCGTCGCCGTGCAAAGTATGTCGCAAAAGGTTCTGGAAAATGTCGGCAGAAAAAACATGAGCATCGGCAATCTTTCAAAGCAGCTGGCACTTTACAGAAATGCCGGTATGTACACCTATACCGATATCATTTTGGGGCTTCCCGGTGAAACTTTTGACAGTTTTTCCTCGGGACTGTTTGAGGTTATCGAAGCAGGTCAGCACAACTCGATTAATATTAACCGACTGGAATTTCTTCCGAACACACTGATGTATTCGGAAGAGTTTAAAGCGATGCACGGAATTAAAACGGTACGCTCTCATCTGTGTCAGAATCACAGCAAGGCCGACGAGGATCTGTGTTTCAGCTCAAGATCCGAGCTTGTCGTGGAAACCGACACGATGAGCAGGGAGGACTGGCGACGTGCTCTCAGAATGTCGGTCTGCGTACAAAGCTTTCACTGTTTCGGTCTTCTTCGGTTTATTGCGATATACCTTCGAAAAGCGGAAGGAATTTCGTACAAGGATTTTTATTTGAGCTTATTCGAGCGGATAGAAAATAAAAGCAGATTCATAAAATCAAAATTAGATTACGTGTGCAAAAGCATCGACAGTTTTCTCTCGGAAAAAGGAAATCTGTCCTTCACCGATAAGCTGTTCGGCGATATCTACTGGTCGTTTGAAGAAGCCTTTTTTCTGTGTCTTGCCGTCGAAGCGGAAGAGTTTTACAACGAAATAAATGTGTTCTTGTCTACTCTTGTCAACACGGAAGAAGAAATAATCAAAGACTTGTTCAATTATCAGAAATCCGTCATAACCTTACCGATGCAGAGTGAAAAGACCGTAACGTTCTCTTATGACTGGCATGAATTTTTCGGCAGGGTATTTGACAGCTCATCCGTTTGTCCGAAGTCGGGCAAGTGCGAATTAACGCTGAGCGGTAACAATTTACAGTCCTGGGAAGAATATGCCCGTGAAATTGTCTGGTACGGAAAACGCGACGACAGAACAATACGCAAACAAAAAACTGTATAACAAAAGGGGAACAATCCGACTGAAAAGCACGGTTTGTTCCCCGAGTTATTTATTTCCTGCTCAACACTTTCTTCTGCCACGATTTCACGTTGCATTTCGGACAGCGCATATATCTTGTTCTGCCGATGTGAGGCGCAAGGCTGACTGCCTTGTACGTCGGCACATATCTGTGCTTACACTTTTTGCACTCATAATATCCCGCTGTCTGCTCAATTTTCATGGCAAAAAAGAAACCGATAAATCCCGGAATAAAGCCTGAAAACACAACGGGCAGTCTTTGCCACTCTTCCATGGGAAGCAACGCTCCCAGAGTAATCGGCACAAAAAGAATAATACAGGAGAGAATGCCTATAACCCACTCAAAAACAAGCAACATTTTGTCGCTCTCTTCTTTTCGTTTTATCATTTCTATAAGCTTGCTTTCCATTTCACTTTTGTAATTATCCATAGAAACTGCCTCCCCGCTTAATAAATCGTTTACCGTAATTTTAAGAACACTGCACAACTCGAGCATTATTGAAGAGTCGGGCAAGGATTTACCCGTTTCCCATTTTGAAACTGCTCTGTCGGTGATGTTCAGCTTTTCCGCCAACTGCATCTGAGTCAGGTTTTCTTTTTTTCTGCATTCGGCGATAAATTTTCCTATTCTCACAAGATCCATGAGCGTCCCCCTTTCACTTTAAGTATAAATGCAAATTCATAAACAATACACATACCGACAGTTGACCGGGGAGAGATCAACCGTCGGTAGAGTTAATATGAACATTAAAATCTTGCGTTACCGTGTAAAAAAGCTGTACACTTCGCCGAGGAAATTATAAAACTTCATGAAATACGGCGAAAGCTTAAACCATATTTCTTCTTCGTAGAGCGTTGTCCATTTGAACGGAATTCCCACGTAATGCAGCATCTCACATTTTGACAAATCTCTTTTGCGTAATCCTTCACCGATGAGCGTGGTGCCGTGGTCAAGTAAATCGTTGTAAAGCTTATCCTGCTCCGTCATCCGGACATACGGAAACCGCAAAAGCGAAAACTCCTGCTTACGGTTTGAGCATTTCCAATATCTCCACGAAAGCTGAGAGCGGATTACACGTGCTTTCTGCTCCTCATTAACGACCTCGTTCAGAGCATTTTCCCAAAGCTCATCGCAATAATCAATTTCCTTCGGTGTCAGGGTAGAAAGTGTATTGTTCGCTCTGACATAAATAGACAGCGGTCTGATTTTCGTTGCGGCTTTTTCGGAAATGATATCGATGAATTTTCTGATGTTATTCCAGCCGTCGCCGTAGACCTCTTTAAGATATCCGTTCATCTCGGCGTAATAATCCATGTACGGATCCTTCATGAGCTGTGACAGAAGGTATGTCCTCATTTCCGCAAATTCCGTATTGCAATTATCAATGTAGTAAACACCTTCTGCGTAAACACCTTTTACACTGTTTTCCGCAAAAATCTGCATATTTCTCTGCAATACATGAAAATTCGGAAAAATACAGCAGGTTTCAGAAAAATTAGTCACATAGTCCCAGACGTAAACCCTGTCGCAGATTTTTCCCCAGTCGGTAAGGTCCTTCATAAACGATACGTTTTCTTTGCAGTCGGGATCGTCAAGCGTGTGTCCGAAACAACACTCGATTGAGCAAAGACGGACAATTACATCCTCTCTCGGCACAACCTTTGTCGGAGTTTTTCTTGTGTAGTGATAAGCAAATGTATCAAATACGATGTTGTCATATTTGCCGGTCGCCTTTACCTTTTCGGCAACCGCATTTACAAAAGTGATGTTTGTACCTGCCTTTGAGCCGTTTTCCGAATCAATTTTTGCACAGTTTTCACATTCACATCCCGTATCGTAATCGTGTTGTGTCAGCGAAACAATCTGCATACTCTGATTCGGATCATGATCTCTTTCAAGAAGTGCAACAACTTCCTCTGTTACTATTTCCAGCACATCGGGGTTTGTAAGGCAGAGCTGGCGCGGGTTTCTTTCGCCGTCGTTGAGCGCGAAATATTCGGGGTGCTCCTCAAAATATTTCTCGGGCCTGCAATAATAGGCGGAAAAAGTATGTGCAAACGGCCCAAGATAATCAACGACTCCGCCTTGTCTGTTTGTGAGGTTTCTGTAAGCGCCTCCGCACTGAGCGTTTGCCATTGAAAATTCGGGATCTCTCGAAGATGCCGTATCGGTTTCGGTATATTCAAAATACGGAGTATATTCCGTATCAATATCCGCGGGAACGGTCAAATCCGGATTCTCGGGAATTTTTATAACATCCTTTTCGTACCATCTGCAACCGCAATAATCTTCGAGAAAAGCATAAACGCCGTAAAGCGTGCCCCTGCTTCCGACACCCGAAATCGTAAGGGTGCTTTCATCGGACCTGATTATATAACTGCCGTTTTTGTCGGTATCAAAATCAATGTCTGCGGCAGAATTTCCGACGATTATTCTGTTTTTCGTACCGTCTGCCGAGGCAACGGTCATGACATCACTGCCGAGAATTTTTTCAAGATAATACTCAAGCTTTTCTGCGGCATAGCGTTCGTTTTCCGTCGCATTCGGACTAACGCAAATAACCGAATCCGCAACACAAAACACGTTTTCGCTCTTTTCCGCAAAAGAGGTAATCGTCAAAGAGAACATTATTGCCAAACAAAACAAACCCGAGAGTAATTTCTTCATTTTGAACGCTCCTTCCCGTTTATTCAAAACAAAGCTTTATTAAATCGTTTACATCTGCCGTCGCCATACACTCAACCGTATCGGATGCACCGTAATAAATCTTAACCTCGCCGTTATCCTCGAGAACGTTGCCGCAAGGAAATATAACGTCTTTTCTGAATCCGTCTTTTATTTCATAATCTCTGTCGCAAACAATGAGCGGTTTATCGTACTTACCGATAATCTTTGACGGATCATTCAGATCAAGAAGCATGATGCCCGCATGATACTGCTTTTGCCATTTACCTTCCCAGCCGTTTTTACCTCTTTCGGGATCAAGCTCGACGGCATGGAATGTGGTGAGCCAGCCTTTTTTTGTTTTTATGGGAGGCGCGGCAGGACCGATTTTATCGTTTGCAAACGGAACATCTTCGACACCCATAACAAGTCTTGATTTACCCCAGTAGACAAGGTCGGGGGACTCCGAAAGCCAGATGT
The DNA here is from genome assembly GCA_045537495.1 of Acutalibacteraceae bacterium. Taxonomy (GTDB): domain Bacteria; phylum Bacillota; class Clostridia; order Oscillospirales; family Acutalibacteraceae; genus UBA1425. The sequence goes on along the minus strand of JAZSPN010000133.1, from coordinate 18,026 downwards.
CGAATCTGTCTTTTCCCCATCGTGAATAAACGGGCATAGGTCGTTCAAGACGGATAAAATTTCCGTTGATTTTCTCGGGGAAAAGCACCATGTTTCTGTTGTCGGGCAGCGAAAGCGAAATAATGTCGAATTTTTCAAAATCTTCTGTTTTTGCAATTCCTCCGCGAAGTCCGTGTTTCGTATCGACGGCAAAGCAGACGTAGCAAACACCGTCAATTACCGTCAGTCGAGGATCGTATACTCTGTCGATTTCACCGTCGGATATCTGAAAACAAGGTTTATCGGAAACCGTCCAGGTAATTCCGTCATCACTTACGGCAAAACCGATGTTTGTTCCCGTAAGTTTATGATTTTCGAAATCACCGTAATCATTTCTGAAAAGCATGACATATTTTCCGTTATACTTTTCAACAGCCGCGTTGAATATGAGTCCCGCATTATACGGTACATCCAGTCGTGTAAGTACAGGTCTGTCAAGTTTTTTAATTGCTTCGTTTGTTTTGTACATATCGATTCCCCTTGTTAAAATTATTTTCTTTTGTAATTCAAAACTGCATTTCCGTTTACAAATTCCGCTTTAACAAGCTCAAAATCCGAGGTTTTACCGTCGTCAAACAACGGTTTATCATCCTTATCGGCGACGACGGGTGCAACGACAAGGCTCAGCTCATCTATTGCATCCGCTCTTTGGAAAAAACCGTTTATGATACTTCCGCCCTCGAGCAAAAGAGTTTCACAGCCAAAGTTGTTTTTCAGCTTAAAAAGCGCCGTTTCAACGTCGATTTCGGCTTCACCTGCGAATATGTACGGAATTTTCATGCTTTCAAGATAGCCGAGATAACGGCTGTCTGCCCGCCGTGTCAGCACCTCGATGATCCGTGCTCCGTCATACCCGGGATCGCCGTCAACGTCGATGATTCTGTTCGACTTCCAGCCGAGTCTGCCCTTCGGATCAAATGCAACTGCGTAAAAGCCCGACATGCTTTCCGAGTCAGGTATAAAATCCGTATCTTTTCGTTTCGGCTCATATTCCGACAAGTCGGGATAATATCCGTCGGTAAAGCTGCCTTCCATGGTAACACGTCCGCATATAAATCCGTTCGATTTGATTTTTCTGTTGATTTCATAGTAAATTTCGCAAGCCGCCGCACTCTCATCTTTCGAAAGAAAATCTCCCGTTACCTTGCCGTCAATCGACACCGTCATATGGCAAATAATATAAGGTCTGTTCATTTTGTTACTCCGTGCTCAAAAATTTTTCTGTCTTTTTTGCATCATTGTATCCGAGCCGATAGAGCTTTTCCAAACCGACTCTGTTTCTTGTTGCCGTTTTAATCCCGAAGCACTCTTTCGGATAAAGTATCAGCACCTTGCCCTGTTCTTCGAGCTTCCTGATTTCCCGTATTCTCCTGTCATAAATTAAATGCGACGAAGCGACAGCCTTTGCGATTTGCGGATATCCCGAAAGAAGCAAATCGGCAAGATGTCGCGGAAAGGCTGATTTTTTATAATCGATGGGGAGTGTCAGACAAATAATCAGCTTATCGCAACCGTCTTCGAATGCTTTTTTATACGGAATCGGATCGGATACACCGCCGTCAAAATATTTTCCGCCCTTAAACGAAACGGGGCGACGGGTTGCTACGGGTATTGCACAGCTTGCCTTCAAGAGAGTGAAATCGTCACGCTCCAAATCGCTTTTACAGAAATACTTTTGTTCCGAGGTCTTTGCATCCGTTACCGCAACAACAAGCTTCTTTTGCGATTTTGTTACGGTATCAAAATCCAACGGGTTTTTACCGTAGCTGTTCGTTATATCGGAATATATGTAGTCAAGGTTAATATACATACCTTTTCTGAAATAGTTACCCATGCTCATATATTGCTTTTCAAACGAATATTCCTCATAAAACTTTTTTAATCTGCCTCGCTGCCGGGCTATATACGTAATAAGATTGGCACTTCCCGCGGAAACTCCCAGACAGTATTCAATATCGATAGAATTATCAAGCAGATAATCTACGATACCGCTTACATAATTTCCTCTCAGCCCTCCGCCGATATCCATAATTCCGATCATAATACATCTCCGCAAATTCTTTGTCTTTTTATCAATACAAATATTCCGAAATATTCCGTTTCCATTCGTCTGTCAGTTTTTCAAGACTCCATGCAGCATTTGCAGGTGAAGTTGACGGCAGACAGACGGCCTCACGTTTTACGGTATCCGTTACATATTTTTTATAATACTTTTCCGCCGTCTTTCCGTTGACAAAAATCTTCACTATTTCGGCATGATCAAGAATCTCCGTAATGTCGTTCGGCACGGCATTTTTTATCGAGCTGTCGGAGCTTCCTTCAATCTCGCACGAAGCCAGCACGTCCCACAGTGCAATTCTGTTTGACAGCAAAAGCTTTTTCTTTTCGTCCGTCGTTACCGGTAACGGCGCACCCGTGATGCACGATATAACTTTCCAGAATCTGTTCTGCGGATGACCGTAGAAAAACATCTGCTCACGTGACTTTACCGACGGAAAGCTTCCGAGAATAAGTATCTTTGAATTTTCATCGTACAAGGGAGGAAACGGATGAGAAATCATTGTAAACTCCTTTTGCCGTAAAGTGATTCCGATAAATTCAGGAAAACATCGTATTAATTGAATTATATCAATATTTTTTACCGCCCGTCAACATTAAGTTGATTATATCCGTGCAATATGATAGACTGAAACAAAGAAATTTCACGGTTTTCGGGGTGATGCTGTTTATGGGTGCAATGCTTATCGGAATGGCAACGGGATTTTTCGCCTTAGTTATCTTGTTCATATGGAAAACCATACTCCTTTCAATAATTTTCATCGATTCACACCGCAAGAAAATGAGCTCTTTCCGCTGGGTTGTTTCGGCACTTATAATTGACTGGCCGTGTCTTCCGTTTTACATATACGCAAGAATCAGAATTTCAAAAAACAAGTGTCCCGACTGTTCCTCTCTCACAGAAAAAAACAGCACTTTCTGCGGGGAATGCGGTAAAGAAGTAATGCCGTTCGATGAAGCATCCTTTTCAAAAAAATTACTCAAGGTATTTTTAATTGTCTATGCCGTAGAGGTGATAATCAGCATTTTATTGCCGATTATTTATCAATTTGTATAAAACGAATCTTGTTGTCTTTTATTTTTTAATGTGCTACACTGTAAAAAACGTTTCAAGAGGAAAAGAAATGAACAGACAGGAACTCATAAAACATATTTCGGAAATTTACGGCACCGAGGCAGAGTATCCCTGGGCAAGTGCTCCGCAATATGCCGTATTCCGTCATGCAAATAACCGAAAATGGTTCGCCGTCATAATGGATATTCCGAAATCAAAGCTGGGACTTTGCTCCGACGATATCATCGACATCGTAAACTTAAAATGTGATCCGATACTTACAGGCTCCGTCAGAATCGAAAAAGGCATTTTCCCCGCATATCACATGAATAAGTCGCACTGGATTTCCGTTTCTCTCGACGGCAGTGTCGAGGATGAAACGGTCAGGTGGCTTCTCTCTTTGAGCTTCGACATGACTTCACTTAAAATCAGAAAACGAAAGGATAATGACAATGTACAGTATTGAATTCGGAAAAAGCGGACTGTCCGTACCGACGGTTGCCGTGGGCTGTATGCGTATCGGCAACATGAGCGAAAAAGAAGCCTCCGCCTTCGTAAATACGGCGATCGAAAACGGAGCAAACTTTTTTGACCATGCCGACATATACGGGGGAGGCAAGAGCGAAGAGGTTTTCGGAAAAGCCGTAACTTCTTCCGTGCGTGAAAAGATTTTCATCCAGACAAAATGCGGTATCGTGTCGGGAAAGATGTTCGATTTTTCGTATGAGCATATAACTCGTTCCGTTGAAGGAAGTCTTAAAAGACTCGGCACCGATTACATCGATGTACTTCTTCTTCACAGACCTGATGCACTCATGGAGCCCGACGAGGTTGCAAAAGCTTTCGATGAGCTGAAAGCTTCGGGAAAAGTACGTCATTTCGGAGTTTCCAACCAGAATCCTTCACAGATTCAGCTTCTTGCGAACAGCCTCGATATGCCTCTTTGCGCAAATCAGCTTCAGTTCTCGATAATGCACGCTCCGATGATTCAGTCGGGTATCAATGTCAATATGTATAACGATTCCGCAATAAACCGTGACGGCGGTGTTCTCGATTTCTGCCGTCTTAATAAAATCACCGTTCAGCCGTGGTCCCCCATGCAGTACGGCTTCTTCAAGGGATGCTTCATCGATAACGAGGAATTCCCCGCTCTCAACAAAACTCTCGCTTCAATCGCCGAAAAGTACGGTGTTTCCAAAACTACAATAGCTTTCTCCTGGATTCTCCGTCATCCCGCCAAGATGCAACCCGTTACGGGCACCACTAACCTCACAAGGCTCAAAGACTGCATCAAGGCAACGGAAATCACCCTTACCCGTGAGGAATGGTACGAAATTTATAAATCGGCAGGAAACATCCTGCCGTAAACAAAAGCATAGGACGAAAGTTTTTCTCCCGAAGCATCACTGCCTCGGGAGTTTTTTCATGAAGTCAACTTCGCTTTTATCCTTTCAGGAAACTTTATTCGCTTAAATTTTTCTTTATTTCATTTGCAATATGTGCTATACTTTTACTGAATTCAACACTCGGAGGTTTTTATGCCGAAAAAGACACCGTCACATTCAAAAAAACTGTCAGCAAAAAAGATTTTTATTCCGATACTTCTGACTATCGGAATCATCATCGTAACTGTCGCAATATCAAATGCGGTTTGTCTGAATTTCAATGTAAAAAAAGCAAAGTCCTTTCCCGCTTCGGGATGTCCCGATCTTTCGGCCGAAAACATTTCGGACGGCACATGGAATATATATTCCGATGACGGTCTGAAAGTTCTGCAACTCACCGACATTCATCTCGGCGGCGGATGGCTTTCCTTCCGCAAGGATGCAATGGCAATGAACGCCGTCGCATCTGTCATCTCTGCGGAAAAACCCGATTTCGTTGTGGTGACGGGAGATATTGCCTATGCCATCCCCATTTATTCCGGAACGCTTAACAATAAGTCGGGTGCGCGTATCTTTGCGGAGCTTATGGAAACTCTCGGTGTTTACTGGACCGCTTCGTACGGAAACCACGATGTAGAATCTTATAACTATTTAAACCGTGAGAAAATATCCGAATTCTACTCTCAGTATCCTCACTGTCTTGTCCGCGACGGTGCAAAAAATACCGACGGCAGTGCAAATCAGGTTTTTCATATAGTCAATTCCGACGGCAATGTCATACGGTCGCTGTACACCGTTGATTCCCACTCCTTCGTTGACGGTGATTTTCTCGGCTTTATGTGGAAATATGATAATATTCACGAAAACCAGATAAAGTGGTATTCCGATTCGGTAAAGAAAACAAATGAAGAAAACCGTGATTATACCGATTCCGTTCCGTCAACCGTTTTTACACATGTTCCTCTGTCGGAATACCGCACGGCATGGTTTGAATATGTAAACAACGGTTTCGCCGATACCGAGGATGTCAGCTATTTTTACGGCACGGCAGGGGAAACCGGTATCACCGTTTACAGCGGTGTTTATGAAGATCAGTTTTTTGAAACAATGCTCGAACTCGGCAGTACAGACAGTGTTTTCTGCGGTCACGACCACAAAAACAATTTTTCTCTCGGGTACAAAGGGATCCGTCTTTCGTATTCCTATGTCATCGACTACCTTGCATACGATGAAATTTACAAAAAAGGTGATCAGCGCGGCTGCACGGTTATCGAAATCGATTCAGACGGAGCTGTTGACTTCTCTTTACAGAACTTCTATCAGGATAAATACGTTACGTTCTATCCGAAAGAAGAGGTAACGTTTGAATTCAACGGGACATAACAAATCCGTAAATTTTCAGAAAAATTCAAGGAGATGTAATTATGAAAAGACTGATAAGTTTCTTCCTTTGTACTGTATCGGTGTTCTGCCTTACTTTTTCTGCGTTTTCTGCGGAAGAAGCACAAAGTCCCGTCATTGTTGAAACGGTTTATCCCACCGAAGACGTTGTAATTGCAGATATCATCGTTACCGATCCTCCGTACAATGCCGATTGCAGCGGAAAGAGCGATGTTACCGCAATTATTCAAAAAGCAATTGACGACTGTGCCGCAAACGGCGGCGGAACGGTTTTTCTCCCCGTCGGAAAATACAAAATCAGCGGTAACATCTACATCCGCCAGTTTGTAACTCTTCGCGGAGATTGGAATGATCCCGATATTTCATCGGATATCGGCACTCTTATTATTGCCGACGTTGAAAGCACCTCTCTCATGACTCCGGGACTGTTTACCGTCGGTGCAAGTGCCGGTGCCGTCGGTCTTGCCGTCTGGTATCCGAATCAGAGTATCGATAACGTTCTGCCGTACCCTTACACCTTCTACGTCACGGGTAACGGTGATTATATGCTCCATACAATAAAGAATTGTACGCTTATTAACTCCTACCGCGGAATCGGTGCCTGCTCCGAATGTGAAAACGGAGTATATCAGTGTCATGAAATGACAACGATTGAAAACGTCAAGGGAACGTGTCTTTATGAGGGACTCAACTCTCACAATTCCGCTGATGTCGATACCGTAAAGACTCTTTATATTCTCAATAAATACTGGGCAGAGGCAGGAGAGGAATTCAATTCACCCGATATCGGAAAAATAAATCTTTACACCCGCAAAAACAGCAAGGGACTGATTATCGGTGACCTTGAATGGCCCCAGTTTGCCGATGTAAAAATTTCCGAAATGCAGTACGGTATCCTTATGAAGGAAGGTATCCGCTACTCCTTCAGCGGTGTTTTTACGGATCTTTATATAACGAATTGCGACTACGGAATATATATCCCGAAGGGAGTCGTTGTCGACCGCGGTTATTCATGGGGAACGGGTATTTACAAGGGCATTATCGAAGGCTTTGAATGCGCCGTGTTTGATCCCGGAAACAACGCAATGATTCTGACCGACGTTGAGATTTCGGGAAAGATAAAGGGGCGCAATATCCGCTCTTACGAAACGGGCGGATCCGTTAAGTCTGTCCCGTATGACAAAACCTATGAAAAGCCGTCACTCAATCTGTATACCGTCGTTGCCGACAAAACAGGTAAAACAGATGCTTCCGTCTTGGTACAGCAGACACTGAACAATGCGAAGGACTCGGGCGGTGTCGTATATCTTCCCGGAGGTCTTTACCGTTTCGACAATCCCGTAACCGTTCCCGACAATGTTGAGCTTCGCGGATCTTCCGCCGTCGCGACACGCTGCCAAGGCGGTAACAGCAGCGGAACGCTTATTCTTTCATATTACGGATATTCGAAGGACAGTGCACCTTTGATAACTCTCGGAAGCGGTTCGGGACTTAACGGCATCAGAATAGACTATCCTCTCAACAACCCCACCGACGACAGCGGAAAATATATTCCCACATCTCCCGCCGTCTACGGAAAGGGCGATAACGTCTACATCAACAACTGCTTTATCACACTCGCTTCGTGCGGTGTAAGGCTTGAAAACTCCGACAATGCCTTCCTCAAAAAAATCGTCGGTTGCTGCTATGAATCAATGTTTTCTCTGAGTGGCTGCAACGACACGTTTATTGAAGGCTGTTTGCAGAATGCAAATACGCTGCCGAGAAACGGATATGCCTCTTTCGGCATACCGAGAATCACGGAAGACAAGCTTTTTGATTATGTTTTTATTCCGATCACAAGAATTCACACAAATTATATTGAGCTTTCCCACTGTCTGAATGTCACGGTTCTGAGCTCATTCATCTATGGCGGAAAATCCTTCCTGAAATCAACCGACAGTGATGTAACCCTCATAAATGTCGGTCTTGACGGCTCCTCCAAAACCGAGTACTCCTACATTATGTCGGGAGGAAATATAACGCTTGTTAACTCTATGCGTTCCACCTCCGACGGCAAGCTCGGATATAAATTTTACTCCGTTTCCGACGGCACAAAGTTTCGCTCTTTCGCAAGTCAGGCAGTTGACATGAGCTACAAAGAACACGTCGTTCTCGAAGGCTTTTCATTCAACGGGTTGAACAAATCGGAAAAGAAATATTATATTTTACAGCCCTTTTACAAAATACAGACACTTTTCGGAATGGCATTAATGTATCTTAAAGAATTATAATACAAGGTGTGGTAGACAATGAAAAAAACAAAGTATGTTGATCCGACAATAGGAACTGTCGGTGACGAACAGTCCGATTTTTCCCACGGCGGAGGAAAAACGCATCCCGGCGCCTGTGTTCCCGGCGGAATGGTACAGTTATCTCCCGATACCGTAACGGGCGGCGACAACGGCACGGGTTACAATTACTGCCATAATACCATTGAAGGCTTCAGCTTCAATCACATGAGCGGAATAGGCTGGTACGGTGATCTCGGAAATGTTCAGATCATGCCCGTTGTCGGCGAAACCGATCTTCGAAGCGGAAGCAACGAAGAGGTACCCTTCGAACACGGCACTGTCGGCTGGAAATCTCCGTTCTCCCACGATGAAGAATGTGCCAAGGCAGGCTACTACTCGGTGAAGCTTCAAAGGTACGGCATTTTTGCGGAAGCAACGGTTTCCGAACACGTCGGTCTTCTTCGCATTACTTATCCCGAAAACTCCGATGCACGTGCACTGTTCAACTTCTCACGAAGAATAGGCGGAAAAGCCGATTTTGAACACATCGAAATCGTGAGCGACCGCCGTATCGAAGGAAAAATAATCTGCACGCCGAAGGGCGGAGGATTCGGCAGGGGAGGCGGAGGAATTTCATATAACCTTTATTTCGTGTGTGAATTTTCAGTTCCCGCCGAAAAAATGCAGTTCTTTTCCAACGAAAAATATGTGGGCGAAGATGTAAAAGCTTTTGAACACGAAGATGTCGGTTTGTCTGTCCGCTTCGGAAAAGATTTAAAGGAACCCGTAACGATCAAATGTGCCGTTTCCTACACGGATATGAACGGTGCTTCAAACAACTTTTCATCGGAATGTCGGGAATTTGATTTCGATGTCACATGTAAAAATGCAGACAGCAAATGGGAGGATGTTTTCTCCTGCATAAGCGTTGACGGTACCGACGAAACCGATCTCACCCTTTTCTACACCTGTCTTTATCACGTGTTGCTTGATCCCCGTACCGCCGCAGATGCCGACGGACGTTTTACCGTTGATAACCGTATTTTTACGGAAAACGAATACTGTCACCGTACGATGTTCAGCGGGTGGGATGTTTACCGAAGTGAATTTCCGCTTCTGTCGGTTATCCGTCCCGACATCGTAAACGATACCGCTAATTCCCTTTTGAAAATCGCAGAAATCAAAAACACTTCGTTCCCTCAGTGGGAGCTTATGGGAATTGATTCTCACAGCATGGTCGGCGACCCCGGACTCATTGTGATTGCAGATGCTTTTTTGAAGGGACTTTGCAGATTCGATGCAGAAAAAGCGTACGAAATCGCGAAAGCCTCCTCTCTGTCGCAAAAAGAGCTTTTCGGAAAGCCGTTCAGCAGTGTACGCCCCGACTGCAAACAGTATCTCGAGGACGGCTTTGTTCCCGATGAACTCAGCGACACTCTCGAATTTCTCCTCGCCGACTATACAACGGCGAAAATGGCGGATGCACTCGGACACAAGGACGATGCGGAATTTTTCATGAACCGTGTAAAACGCTACGGCGAAAACTATAATCCCGCACTCGGATTTTTGGCTCCGCGAGATGAAAACGGACAGTTTGTTTTTGAGGAAAACGAATACGACGACGACGGCTGTGTCGAAAGCAACATTTTCCAGCAGTCGTGGTTTGCTCCCTACGATGTTATAGGACTTTCAAAAATTTTCGGCGAAGAAAGAACGGTTACGCTTCTTGAAAGATTTTTCGAAAAAGCCGAACTCGGCGCTCTTTGGAATGACGATTACAATCACTCCAACGAGCCGTGTCACAACATCACGCACTACTTCGACATTCTTTCACTTCCCCACAGAACACAGTACTGGACACGCCGTGTTCAGAAGGAAGCTTACCGCCTCGGAGCTTTCGGCTTTTGCGGTAATGAGGATGTAGGTCAGCTTTCCGCGTGGTATGTTCTGTCGGCACTCGGCTTCGCTCAGGTATGTCCGGGATATCCCGCTTACTTTATAAACACACCTCTTTTCAAAAAAGCGAAAGTAAAGCTTAATCCCGAATATCACCCGTGCAACGTGTCGGAAACTTTTTCCGTAGAATGTGACAAGGATCCTCTCGTTTTTCCGTACATAAAGTCTGTTTCCTTTAACGGAAAAGAACTGACGAGACCGTACCTTTCTTTTTCCGAGATAACCTCGGGCGGTGTTCTGTCGTTTGTTCTGTCACAAGAGCCGTGTCCCGACTTCGGAAAAGATGTTCCCGAAAGCTTCATTGACTGATTACGGAGGTCTTATGAAAACCGCTTTGAAAATCATTCCCGCAACCGTCGGTGCCATAGCGTTAAGTGCGGCTGCCGCCATGGGAATTCATATGTCAAAAGTTTATAAGGATGCAAAGACAAATTACCGTGACGACTGCGATTATCTGATGATTCTCGGATGCGGCGTTATCGGTGCGGATACTCCGAGTCCGAATCTCATACGGCGCATGGAAACCGCTCTTTGCTATCTCAAAGAAAACGAAAAATGCTTCATCGTTCCGTGCGGAGGCTGTTTCAGAAGCGGTCAGAAAAAATCCGAAGCCGCGATAATTGCCGATTATCTCACGGAACACGGCATCGACAAAAACAGAATTCTTCTCGAAGATAAGTCCACAACCACATTTGAAAACTTTGTCTTTGCGTACGATATCGTAAAAGCTCATGCAGGGGATAACCCCGATAACCTGAAAACAGCATTTCTGTCGTCCGATTTTCATCTTTACAGAGCTTCGGTTATCGCAAAAAAATGCGGCTTCAAGTCTATCGGAAAAGTCAGTTCTCCGACGGACAACGGCAAAGGCTTTCTGTGGGAATTCCGTGTGGCGCCCGATCTTCTTTACAGAATCATCACAAAAAAATATCTCGGCAGATAAATTATTTTTTAATATATACAGGAGGTTTTATTATGTTAAAAGTAGGAGTTGTCGGTGTCGGCGGCATCAGCGGTGCGCATATCCCCGTATGGGAAGCTATGGAAAATGCAGAGCTTACGGCTATTTGTGATATACGTCCCGAGCGCATGGAAAAATACGAGAATAAACGAAAGTACACCGACTTCGACGAAATGCTGAATTCGGAGGAATTTGATATAATAGATATCTGTCTTCCCACATATCTTCATGCGGACTTTGCGGTAAAAGCGATGGAGCGCGGCATCAACGTCATCTGCGAAAAACCCATTTCTCTCAAAGAGGAAGACATCGACAGAGTTTACTCGACCGCCGAAAAGAACAATGTTAAATTTATGATTGCCCAGGTACTCCGTTTCTGGCCCGAATATGAGCTTCTCAAAGAAATCTACGAAACAAAAAAGTACGGTAAACTTCTTTCGGGCACCATGACAAGACTCGGCTGCTATCCGAGATGGAGCTGGGACGGTTGGATGATGGACGAAAAGAGAAGCGGTCTTGTTCCGTTTGATCTTCACATTCACGATCTCGACTTCATGGTTTACGCTTTCGGTCAGCCAAAAGTTTCACATCAGTACCGCTCAAAGCTTCCCGACCAGGACTTCATCGCCGTGACCTATGATTTCGGTGACTTCTGCATAAATTCGGAAGCTTCGTGGTATTCTTCCTGTTATCCGTTCACGGCAGAATTCCGCTTCCAGTTTGAGAACGCCGTTGTCGCCAACGAAAACGGAAAGATGATGATCTATTGCAGAGATGATGTCAGAATCGACCTTTCCGAACAGGCGGAAGGCGATACGGGAAACATCAATCTTCCCAAAAGCAACGCATACGCAAACGAAATACACTACTTTGCCGACTGTGTCGAGAATAATAAGCCCGTCGAAAAAGTAAAAGCCGAAGAGCTTCGCTGTGTTCTCAACATTCTCAACAGCCTTTAATCTCTTTTAGTGAAAAAATTACGGCGATTTGCAAAGGTAAAACCGATGCAGATCGCCGTTTTTATGTCAGTGTTTTTTGAAATTTTTTCTGATTCTGAAGGCCGTTTTGAAATACGGAAAACAACGAAGCAACGCCGTTTTGTCAAGTCCGTCGGATCTTCGTGTCCATTTCGCGGGAATTTCGATTATCTCCACATTTTCCCCGGCGGGAATCAATATTGCTTCCAGAAAGAACGGATGCTTTTCCTCCTTGAAATCCAACGACCGAAAAAGCTCGGTCGGTGTTATCTGGTAACAGTTCGTTATGTCGGTAAGCTTTAATCCGAACACGATTCTCATTATTTTCTGAAAAATCCGATTGCAGACAAGCTTTATTCTGTTGTAGCCGACAAAACCGCCGCCTTCCATCCATCTCGATGTTTTGATTATCGCATCGGGATGCTTTTTTGCTTCGGAAATCATCCGTGCCACGGCGGGAATTTCCATTTCCTCATCGGAAACCATCATTATGAAGTGGCTTCCCTTCGCCTCGTCAATGCCCTCACGGAAAGCTCTGCCGATAAACGGTCTTTTCTGACGGTAGTGCCGAATTTTTACGGGCCAGTCACGGCTGCATATTTCGTCAACCGTGCGAAGATTTTCGGGAGTCGAAATATCTCCCGTAATTATCATTATTTCGCATATGTCCGCATTGTCACAAACCGACAAAACCTTTTCCACGGTGTTGACAAGTGCGGTTGTTTCGTTTGATGTGCATATCAGCAACGATACAGATTCAAATTTCGACATTTCTTTCTAACCTTATTTCTGTGCTTTTTTCTTCATTTCCGACATTATCCGTAAATTTCACCCCGACAATGCCGTTTTCCAGTGTCAGATATGCACCGGTGAATCCGTCTTCTCCGTCGACGGCGCAAGGTCTTCCGCCGAGAATTACGGGGAAGGTCTGACCTCTGTTGTCCATCGGATCTCCGGGCATTACAACCTCGCACACATGAACGTGTCCCGACAGTATAAAATCGGGCTTTATGTCCTCACGCATTACTCGGCACCATTCGTTATAAATCTCGTTTTCTATATTGAAAAGTCCGTCATTCCTGTAATTTATTCTCGTAAACGGAATATGACAAATTACAAGACGGTACTTTATACTGTCGTCCTTATATTCACCCTTTGCAACCGTTTCTTCGATAAAGCGTGTCACTTCTTTTCTGAAAGTGTGACAGCAGACAGTGTTTCCGTACTCTTCGCTGTCGTCATTCTTGTCTTCACCGCAGTCAAGCACCATTCCCCACACATCTCCGAGACGGAAAGTATAATACGTTTTTCCGTTTTTGTTCGGAGTGAGAAGGGGAAGCTTTTCCGCACAGAGTCCGCGAAGATCGTGATTTCCTCTTGCATAGATGCACGGAATCATTCCCTTCGTGATACTGCCCGAAATCTCAAAAATTCCGACGATTTTTTCAATTGTGTTGCTGTCCTCGGCAACATCACCGTCGAGAACAAAAAGATCGATCTCTTTCCCGTTTTGCATTGCCGATTCTATTGCGGCACCGACTCGGCTGTGCGAATCCGAAACATGATATACCCTGACCGCTTCTTTTCCTTTTTCGAGCGGAAAGAAGGGATAGACAATTCGTGAAACCTCTTGTGTTTCGGAAAAGTACGATTTTCTTTTTATCATTTTACGGTAACAGACGGTATATTCCTTTGCTTCGTCGAGAAGCTTCATCGGCACACTGATTTTGTGTATGGGAGTGTCCGAACGTAAAACTCCGTTGGCATGATCAAAGAAGCACTCTCCTTTGATATCAATCCACATGGTTGTTTCGCACTTTGTCGGAACCAGAATCTGATATTCATCACAGACGGCAAAAACCGACGGATGTGTTAAGAAATCTTCACATAATTTTTTCGTGTTCATAACATACCTCTGTTTTTCAATTTGTTAAGCACTGTAAATTCACGAAGATACAAACTTCTGATATCTTCTCTCTTTGTATCGTATTGACCGAAAAGCTCAAACGCTTTTTCAATGCTTATCCATTCGGGGACCGCTCCGTGTTCTTTTTCGATTTCCGTCAGCGAATTGTGACAGGTACCCGTAACCCGACACAAAAAGTAGTTGCTTATGTACAGCGTTTCAAAGCTGTATTCCTTAACGGTAATAAACGGCTGTGTAACTTCGATTTCATATCCCGCTTCTTCACCGACTTCTCTCCTGCAACATTCCTCAAGCGTTTCGTTTCCTTCAAGTCCGCCTCCGGGAGTCATGTAAACTCCCGTGTTTTTTTCATGTGTCAGCAGAATTTTACCGTTTTCAATTATAATCGCTCTGCCTGCCGCACGTTCCCTTTCCGGCGGATCGGAAAAAATTCTTCCCTTTTGTACTATAACCTCTGTTTTCATAAAACCTCTGCTTCGCTGTCGTAATATTTTTCCTGAAAAGCTACTGCCTTTTCTATTTCTTCTTTTGAAAAAAACATTCCTTCGGGCGCTGCCGCAAGCTTGTCCTCACAGTCATTGTGTCGGTGAATTATTCCGATAACCTTTGCGGTGTATTCACTGACGGCTTCATCGACACCGAGAAGATAAACATCGAGCTCTTCTCCGTCACCGCCCAAAACCTCGGGAATATATCCGTAGTTTATGGGATATGTTAGGCTGTACTTTTCTTTTTTATGTACATATCCGACAGGACGGTCAATCTTTACGGTAACCGTCTTTCCGAGAAAATCTCTGACAGTCTTTTTTCTTTCGTCAAACACCTCAAGATCGTGTATCATTCTGTCAACAAAAATTTCGTTTTTATCAAATTCATGGTAACCCTCGTAAACGGAAAAATCTATCCACGCATCGTTTCCGTTACAGATTTCCTTGACTCTCTTAAAGGATTTCAGCGCATGGCGGTAATCGAAGAGCTCATCGCTGTCGGCAACCTCGATATAAAGATTTCTCGGATACGAAAGACAGGCTATCTCGGCATCATCGAATTTTTCCGACATTTTAAACCATGTCCAGTCCGTTGAAAAATAATTCTCCCGCGAATTAAAAAATGCACACGAAACGGAAGACCTTATTCTTTTTTCAACTGCAGACGCAAAAAGAGTGTAGAATCCGCCGTACGAAAGTCCTGCCATTCCGAAAGACGAAACATATTCCTCTTTTTCAAAATAATCCAGTACCTTTCTGAGCGAATAGAGCTCAAGTGCCGTTATGCTTCCGCCGATCATTTTTAATTTCGCATCAATAATTTCACGGTTGTAAAAAGCTCCGTACTGCTCATTCCAAAGCAACAACTGCGGTGCAAAAACATGAACATTTCCTTTCAGCGTGCGCATGAGCATATCGTGATAATTATGTGTATCGCCGTAAAATCCCGAGATAAGCTCAGGCGTTCCCTCTCCTCCGTGCTGAACTATGACGAGAGGTCGTTTTCCGTCACAATTCTGTCTGAAAAGAAGTCCCGTTATTATAACATCGGGCATAATTTCCGCACTGACTCTGTAAATACCGTATCCGTCCTCATCGGAAAGCTTTTCACTTTTTACCTTCGGAATGTCCGTATTATCGTATTCGGTCAGCGGCCATCCGAGCAGCGATATGAAATCTTCTCTGTACTTTTCTGTATCGGTCAGAATATCTTCGGCGTATTCTTTGCGCTTTAAAAAAGCTTCGCGCTGCTTCTTTTCAATAAGCTGTTCTATTCCGTCAACATACAGCTGCTTGTATTTCTCCGATTTATTAAAGTCCTCAGTATATTCCATATTATTACCCCCGGTTAAATGATTCATCAACCGATATCAAACCACAGAACACTGCTTTTTATTATAAATGATGTATTTTTTTTGTCAATAACTCTTTGCCCGCGGGACATTAAATCTTAGCAGACTCTTTTCAAAGGAATAGGCGTATTTTAAAAACAGAAAATAAAACGCACGATCTCCGACTTAGCCGAAAATCCTGCCTTTTCGTTGTAAATCTGCACAATAACACAAGATCCTGTTTGTCGAAAACAGAGAAGTTTTGTAAAAACAAAAATTTTTGCGTAACATTTTGCGATTTTCGTCATTTATATATAGAAGTTCATTTCTGTATTATGAATGAGGAAGGTATTTTTATGGATTCGTTAGTATGCACCGCGGCAGAAAAGGAAGCGACCAAAACCAGACTGATTGAATTTATGGAGCAAAATGATATCTCATATAATCTGCTCGAGTGTTGCGACCGTGACAGATTTTGTATCGATTTACATCGTGATGAAAATGCGTGTAAAAGATACTGTTGCAACTCGGGAATCGTTGTACAAAAATGTAACAAGGATGTTTGCAGAATCTATCCGCATGAAATTCTTTACATCGCAATTGAAGACAGAAAATCCGTTCTGTATCTGACCGACAGAAAAGTTGAAACTAATTACCGCCTTGACCATTGGAAAGAAATTCTCGACCTGAAAACTTTTGCACAACCGCACCACAGTTTTATTGTTAATCTCAATTATGTTTATGAAGTTACAAAAGAGTGGGTAAGAGTGAAGTACGGCGATAAAAAATATTCGGTTTACACATCTTCACGTAAAATCGGTGCATTTAAAAAGGCATTATTAGAATTTAGTGAACGGTAACCGAAATAAAGATATTACAGTTTAAATATATTATGCTTCCATATTAATCCCAAAGGGGAACTTATATGGCTTTTGTACGTGGGTTTATTCAGCTATTTTAATTTTAACTCCGAGTTCTTCAAACTGCATTAAGTCATCCTCCGAAGAATCGCCGTCGGTTATGATATAATTGAGCTTGTTTGCGGGACAAATGCTGATTACAGAATCGAAACCGATTTTCTCAACGGGATATAGACCGTAAACTGTTTTTGAATTGTTAATGATGGCGTTTGTAAGCTCAACACTTCTCGACTTCTGAATTGAAAGTCCGAACTTTGCCGAAACACAGGCGGAAGTAACAAAGCATTTATCAAAACGAAGTCTGTTGATTACCGATAACGCAAAGCTGTCGTAGAAACAACCGTTTGCCTGCATTTCGCCGCCGGCAAGAATAACGGTTATGTTTTCTTTCTTGCGAAGCTCTTCGGCAATTGCAATTGAATTTGTAACAACAGTACAGCAAACATCGCCGATGTTTTGTGCCATAAGGAAACCGACGCTTGCATTCGTGATATAAACTACATCATTCTCTTCGATTGTTTTAACAGCTTCTTTCGCTATTGCAAGGTAGTTTTCTTTAACCTCAGCAACACGCTCGTCGGGAGAAAGATTTCTGATTGCATTTCCTCCGATCTGTCTTGCCGGAATGGCACCTCCGTGAGTTCTTTTCAAAAGTCCCTGTTCTTCAAGCAGTCTTAAATCTCTTTTTGCCGAGTCATAGCTGATTCTGAATGTTTCCTGAATCTCAGAATTCGATATTCTGCCCTTTTCCGATAAAATTCTGAGAATTTCCTGATGTCTTTCTTCGATAAACATAAATTTACCCCTTTCATTAACGGTTATTAACAATATTACCGTAGACACAAGTATAAAATAGCACAACCGTTAACACTTGTCAAGCAAAATCGTGAAAATATTTGAACCATCGTGAACAACAGCGAAAATATTACCAACATCACCTTGGTCGTATATGGCTGAGGTGATGTTGCTTTATTCAGATGGTTAATGTATAATGGCTTTATTAAAAGTGCGAGGATGAAACTATGAACAAGAATACTGCAATCAACTTTGTTTTACAAAATGCACGACCGCTTGAATTAGCTGTTTACAAATATTTCTTTGAAAACGAATCAAACCAAGCGGTTGTTGCTGAGCTTTTAAAATTTCAAAACGCCGACGGCGGTTTCGGCAACGCTCTTGAACCTGATTTTTTTAACCCCAATTCAAGTCCTATTGCAACAAATGATGCTATAATTACCCTTTTACGCATAAATGCA
>JAZSPN010000063.1:0-4199 GCA_045537495.1 Acutalibacteraceae bacterium | reverse complement strand
TTACAAGCCTCTCGACACGATCCCCGGCAACCTTTCATCCAAGGACGGAGATAACATCAATCTCTATGCTATCTGGGATTCTGCAGAATACACGGTAACGTGGAATATCACGAGCGGTGCAACGATCGACGGAACAACGACGAATCCGACATCGAAGGCGGAATTCGGCAAGACGTACGACATTCCCGCATCCGTACCCGTAAAGGACGGCTATGTATTCAAGGGCTGGTTCACAGAAGCGACGGGCGGAACACAGATTACAAAGGATTCCGTAGTCAACATCACGGCCGACACCTCCTACTATGCACAGTGGGACTATGCAACATACTATGTAAAGTATGATGCAAACGGCGGCGAAGGCGAAATGCAGAACAGTACACATACATACGGTACTTCATCTGCACTGAATCTCAACACATTTGAAAGAAAAGGCTTTACGTTCAACGGCTGGGCACTTACGGCAGGCGGAGCAAAGGTATACGCTGACGGTGCATCGGTACTCAACCTTACGGGACAGAACGGAGCAACGGTAACACTCTATGCAGTATGGAGCGGAAAGAGATTCTCGCTTACATACGATCTCAACGGAGCAACGGGTGCACTTCTTCCGACATCCGTAACAATGCAGGGCGCAGCGGTAACACTCAGAAACTACAACAAGACGGGTGTTGCAATCGGTGACAGCACATACGAGTTCTACGGATGGGCATACACCAAGGAGCAGGCGGATGCGATGACGGTTGCATATCAGAATGCATCTTCGTTCACGCTTACCGATGATGTGCTTGAAAACGCGACGGTAGATTTCACGGCATCCACACCGACGATCACTCTTTACGCGGTATGGGCAAGAAATACAACCGTAACATGGAATCTTACGGGCGGATCTCTCAACGGAAGCACGAGAGATATCATCACCACCGTAACTTACGGCGATACGTATGTTCTTCCCATCGGCGAGCCCATGAGAGTCAGAAGCTCTTTCATCGGCTGGTTTACAAGTGAGGCTGTCGGAACAGGCTCTCAGGTAACTAATGAAACATATCTTCTTACAAACGAAGATACAACCGTTTATGCACAGTGGAACCAGATCGGAAACTACGATTCCAACTATATAACGGAGTATTATCTCCAGGCTGAAGACGGTACTTATCCGAGCACTCCGACAACAACCGCTCAGGGTTATGACAGAATCGGAACTGTCGCTGCGGCGGAAATTCTTCCCTTTATCGGTTTCGAGTATAATGCCGATGACGAGAGAAATGTTGCGGAAGGCGTTATCGCGGATGTGCTTCTCGGCGAAATGCTTACGCTTAAGCTTTACTACACAAGAAACAGGTACAGCGTTTCCTTCAATGCCAACGGCGGTGAAGGCGAAATGGCTGATGTAACGGATTACTTCGAGAAGGAAATCACGCTTCCTGCCAACACGTTCAGGAAGACGGGTTACAGTTTCGCGGGATGGGCGAGAACGAGTGATTCTCCCATCTCCTTTGCAGACGGCGGTGCTTACACAATCGCGGCACAGAATGCAGAGCTCTTTGCCAAGTGGACGGCAAACAAGTATACCGTAGAGTTCATCGGCAACGGTGCAACGAGCGGCGGAATGACGAGAGTTCAGTTCACATATGACAGCGAGGCAGAGCTTCCCGCATGCACATTCGAGAAGACGGGCGCAACATTCGCAGGCTGGGCACTCACGAATGACGGCGAAGCGGTATTTGCCGACAAGGAAGCGGTTGCAAATCTCACGGCGGAAGCAGACGGCGAAGTAAAGCTTTACGCAGTCTGGACAAATATCGAATATACCGTAACCTTCGATATGAACGGTGCAACGGAAGGCACGGTACCGTCGGATGAAACGGTAGTATACGGACAGAAGATTACACTTGCAGCGGGCGAAGGACTTAAGGTTTCAACGGAAACGGAAAGCAGAACACTTCTCGGCTGGTATACGAAGGACGGCGAAACGGTAACGGAATATGCGACAGGAGCGGAATTCACGGCTCCCGCAGGCGATGTTACGCTTTACGCTCTCTGGAGTGCAAACTATGCAGAGCTCAACGCTCTTGCGGCTCTTGTAAAGGGCTATAAGGATGCACAGCAGCTTCCCGCAAACGAAAAGAACGATCCTCTCTATGCGGAGGGCGGAGATATTGCGATAGATTACGGCTTCGACGGAATCTATTCGTGGAACAGCTTCGAAACGCAGGCACTTGAAAGTGCATATCAGAATGCAATCAAGGATGCGAACAAGAATCTTCCTCAGTCGAAGCAGGCGGAAGTGGATGCACTTGCCGATGCGATTGAGTCGGCACTCGGCGACCTTGCACTGAAGGATGTTGATTACGATTACAGATACAGCTGTATGTATTATGACAGCGGTTTCTACTGTGATCACGACGACAAGTACTATCCGTTGTGCGAGAGCGACTTCAAGCACAGCTTCAACAGCCTTCTTATGTCGGTACCGACAGCGGGTGAAAATGAGGTTCTCTACACGGATGAGTCCATCGAAGAATTCAAGACGCTGATCTACGGTAACGGACTTGATGTAAAGGGCATCTATTACGAAGTACTTGAAGCACAGCTTAAAGTTCCCGTACAGGATATACTCGGCGAGTACGTCGGTGAAATGGCAAGACTTTACCACGAAACACTTGTACTTAAAGATGCAGACTACACGGCGGTTGATAAGCTCATCACGGAGTATCTGCCGTCACTCGACGGAGTAACGTACGAAAACCTCGTATATTACTACACGGAAGAAAGCATTACGGCACTCTCGGTCTACTATGAGAACATCGACAGAACACACAAGAACGTGCATCAGGACGATGTCGATGCGATGTATGTTGAAGTCAAGCGTCTTATCGACTCTCTTGTACCGTACAGCGCGGATTACATGGACGTATTCGAGCTTATCGTGACGATACCGTACGGAACGGACGGATATTCATATCCTGCAACGAACGTAACGCAGACAACGTATTCCGCATGGGTAGAATGGGCGAAGAAGAATGCGGGCGATATTTCGAGTGCGGTTGACATGGAATATCTCAACACGAGATATACACAGGCATCTGTATCGTCGCTCAACAACGTGCTTAACGGAATCGACTGGAATCTTGAGATTTTCTCACAGTCGACGGTAAACGGAGAGAGCAATCAGAGCTATGTAAAGCTTCTTCAGCACGCAATCGAGGCACTTGCAGTCAGAACGTATTCGATCACATTCAAGATGAATGACGGAACGGATAAGGTATACGATACCAAGTATGTAAACTACGGCGATGCAATCGCTTACCCCGTGGCAGATCCGACGAGAGGCTCCGAATATGTATTCAAGGGCTGGTTCACGGATGCAGAATGCAAGACTCCCGTCAACGATGATGATAAGGTATTTACCGACATCGTAATCTTTGCGAAGTGGACACTGTCGAGCGACGAGGAGATCACTCTTGTGGCACAGGACGGATCGACAACGGTTATCGATAACGAAAGAAAGTATATCTACGGTCTCAAGGAAGGCGTAACAGCCGCTGAGCTTGACGATGTTTATCTCGATGTTATCGGCAACGGCGAACTTAAATTCGTTTATGATTCTGTAATCGGAACGGGCGCAAAGGTAAACCTTGTAAACGCCTTTACGGGTGACGTTATTGATACGTACACGCTTGTTATCTTCGGCGATATCAACGGTGACGGATATATCAATACTACGGACAGAACTATCATGAACACATACCTCACGGGTTCGACGACCGCATCGTTCACGAGTGTCTATGTATACGCTGCAAACCTTTACAACGATACCGATATCACATCGACGGATATGACTATCATGAAGGCTATCCTTTCAGGTTCTGCAAGTTACGATCAGGCAAACAGAACGACTAAATAATTAATGTCCAAAAGGGGGCTGTTGCTTCGGCAACAGCCCCTTTGACTGTCGATAAAGTCGTCACAACGTGCATAACTTCAATATAAAGCAAAATACATAGATACTTTCAATGAGTCACCCTGTGTTGCTGTGTTTTTTATTTAAAGTTAAATACTTATATGCACTTGCCCCTTTTTTCGCCTCTCGCCGTACCTTTGTACTGCTTCGGGCGAAAGAAAGGGGCATCTGACTTCCTTTCTCGGCAGTCACACCGTGTTCGAAAAACTTGCGTTTTTCGACACGCTGACTCGGGAGA
>JAZSPN010000067.1:0-4985 GCA_045537495.1 Acutalibacteraceae bacterium | reverse complement strand
TGCATTGCAGGTGTTGGCATTACCGCTGTTGCAGATAATCGCCTGAGCATAGCCGTCCGAGATGTTCTGCTTCGTTACGTGGATGGGTGCACCCTTCACAAGGTTTGTCGTATACGTTGCGGCAGTATTCGCCTTAACCTCGCTGACAATAAGTGCAAGGTCCTTTTTCGTCTTGTTCTTTCTGATTCCGCAATGTACTCCGGATGCCTTAAATCCTTTTGCGGCACAGATTCCGCCTGTTATAAATTCCATATTCATAATCATTATCCTTTTCCATTTTATAATACAAGTCCTGTGTCTTCGGGAAGACCGAGTGAAATATTCATACACTGCACAGCGGCACCCGATGCACCCTTGCCGAGATTATCGAATCTTGACACAAGAATTATTCTGTCGTCGTTTCCGTAAACAGAGATTTCCATGGAATCTCTGTCGCTCAGCACGTCGGTTGAGAGAAATACATTTTCGCCGCTGTACCCGTTAAAGCGCACAAAGAGCGAATCTTCATAATGCTTTCTGTAAGCGTCGGCAATATCCGTGGCTTTCACACCGTTCAGAAGTGACAGATGAAGAGGTACAGTAACCTCCATTCCGCTGTAAAAGCTTGAAACTATCGGCGAAAATACCGGCGGGAAATCAATTCCCGTAACGTGCTTCATTTCCTTGAGATGCTTATGACTTTGTCCCGTTGCGTACTGTCGGGGGCTTTTAAGCGCCGTTTCTCCGTTTTCCTCGTAATCGGCAATCATTTTCTTTCCGCCACCGCTGTAACCCGTCAGCGAAAAGCATGAAATCGGATAATCCTTCGGCAGTATTCCTGCCGCCGTCAGAGGATATACAAGCGATACAAATCCGCTTGCATGGCAGCCCGGTACGGCTATTCTTTTGCCGCTTGCTATATTCTGTCGGTGCTCTTTTGAAAGCTCGGGGAAACCGTATGCCCATCCGTCAACCGTTCTGTGTGCCGTCGAAGCATCGATAATTACGGTATCGGGATTGTCACAGAGCGAAACAGACTCTCTCGCCGCATCATCGGGAAGACATAAAAACGCAATGTCCGATCTGTTGATCATTTCTCGGCGTGCCTCGGGATTCTTTCTGTTTTCTTCGGAAAGCGTGAGCATTTCGATCTCGCTTCTGCTTCCGATTCGCTCCGTAATACGAAGTCCCGTCGTTCCCTCTCGACCGTCGATAAAAACTTTGAACATAAATATCTCCCCAAAATAAACGTAATGGAAACATTATACATTAAATTTTTAAAATGTCAAGTTTTTCAATACAACATTTTTGTATATTTATGCACTATTTTTTGAATTTGTGTATATATTATCATTTTTGACGATTTGACACAACGGTTTAAACGTGATAAAGTTGTATTATCAAATTCGAAAGTGAGTATTATCATGAAATCGGTAACAGAAAAACTGTTTTCAGACAAAATTTATCTTCACTCCGATATTACGGCAAGTGTTTTCGGCGTCAATTGCATCAATGACGTTTCATACCTCGATGCGGGCGTAAACTCCCACACGCTCGACATCTTCACTCCCGTTAACGCAAATGCGCCTTCGCCTCTTATCGTTTCCGTCCACAACGAAGGCTTCATTCGCGAAAACAAAAACTACGATAACCGATTCTGCGCATATCTCGCCTCCAAAGGTTTCTGCGTAATTTCCGTCAAGGTGCCTCCCGCCAAAAGCTCCGATTACCGTTCACTTATTGAAGATGTCACCGACGCTTTCATCTTTATTGAAAAAAACGCCTCCTCTTACGGTGCCGATTTAAACAATTCATTTCTTTGTGCCGACTCTACCGGCGCGAATATTGCACTCATTTCTCTGTGTGTCAACAAGTCAGAGCTTCTTGCCGATCTGTTTAAAATTCAGCGCCACACGCTCTCGTTCAAGGCATTCGGGCTGTCTTCGCCCGTTACCGAAATTTCCGATTTTCTGACGGATCCTTTCACCCTTGAAATCAAAAAAGCCCTCTTCGGCGACAAGATCAAAAACAACCCGTTCTACATTTTTTCTTCGTACAAATCGCTTATGGAGTACTCCATGTTCAGATTACCCATGTACATCGTATCGTCAAAGGACGATCCTTTGAATATCCAGTCACTGAATCTCTCCTCCCTTTGCAGAAAACGTGATATCAATCACAAGTTCAGATACTGCGAAAGCGGAAGATTTTATAAATTACCTCACGCTTTCAACGTGCTGTTTCCCGAATACGCGGAAAGCCTTACCGTTAACAACGAAATGCTGGAATTCTTTAAATCCTTTATCGAAAACAATTAATACGAAAACGACTTGCAAGGCGCCCCTGCAAGTCGTTGTTTTTATTACTGATTCTTTTTCTTGAACTTGTCGCCGATAAAACGCTTAATCTTGTTACTCGCGGTCTTTTCGAACTCCTTGTCACGGATAACAACCTTTGAAATCTGCTTGTAAATCGGCAATTCCTTACATACATTCTTAATCTCTCTGAGCACTTCTGCCGTCGTCTTTTCCTCGGTAAGGAACACTTCCGCAAGAAGAGAGCTTTCGTTTCCGTTATCGTCAATTTCTCCGCTGACAACAACTTCACTGACATAATCGAGATTCTGGATATAACCCTCAATCTCCTCGGGATATACATTTTTGCCGTTGTTGAGAACGAT
Organism: Acutalibacteraceae bacterium; assembly: GCA_045537495.1. Classification (GTDB taxonomy): domain Bacteria; phylum Bacillota; class Clostridia; order Oscillospirales; family Acutalibacteraceae; genus UBA1425. The sequence goes on along the minus strand of JAZSPN010000067.1, from coordinate 2,326 downwards.
TATATTCTTCTTTCTGCCCGAAATGACAAGCTTGTCATCATCCGTAATTCTGCCGTAGTCACCGGTGTAAAACCATCCGTCCCTTATTACCTCCGCGGTAAGCTCGGGATGCTTATAATAGCCCAGCATGACCGTGGGACTCTTTACACAGATTTCACCGATTCCCTCTTCGTTGGGATTGTCAATTCTCCATTCAAGACACGGGATTCTGATGCCCGCCGTGCGTACATCGTTGTACTTGTCGTGGTTAGCGGAAACAAGCGGCGAACACTCTGTAATTCCGTAGCCGTTAACAAGAGTGATTCCGATATTTTCAAAGAAATCTCCGACCTCAGGTCTTATCGGTGCACCGCCGCACACGATCTTGATAAGCTTTCCGCCGAAAAGATCGTGGAGGAATGAGAAGATTTCTTTTCTCTTATCCACGCCGTTCTGTAAGAGCGACTTGCTCTTCTGAATAAGACCGGCAAACATCTCCGTCATTCCCTTTGACGCAAGATCCTTCATAATTCTCGAATAGAACATCTCGGCAATCGCCGGCACGATATAGACATAGTCGGGCTTGAAAAGCTTCATGTTTTTGAGTATAGCGGGAAGAGAATCGTTGATGCAAAGTGTGGAGTGATGATGGAACGATACAAGGACATCGGCAACCGCTTCGTAAGTATGATTATAGGGAAGTACGGAAAGTCCCGTCTTGTAAACCGTAGATACCTGTAATCCGTAATAAACACAGGAAACGATATTCTTTTCGGAGAGCATGACGCCCTTCGACATTCCCGTAGTTCCCGATGTGTAAACAAGCAATTTCATGTCGTCGGGATCGTTGCTGCAAGCAAGGTATTCCGTCTTGTCCATTGCGGAACCGATTTTCAGCGCATCGGAAAGCGAGAGGAATAAATCGTCGGATTCCGTCGTATCAAGCGCTATGAAAAGCTTTGCAAACGACAGCTCCTCCTTACGGTTTCTTATAAGCGGCTCAAACTTCGAGTCAGCAAAAACCACTTCGCTCTCACTGTCATTAAGAAGATGTATAATATCATTTTCGGGAAGCTCTTTATCAATCGGTACGAAGCTGCCGCTGCTTCGAAGAGATGCAAAATATGCAGTAATCCAGCCGATGCTGTTTTTGCCGATGCAGGCACTTTTTGTGTTTTTGAAGCCCTTGTCGGCAAGAAACGCTCCGAGAGAGAATACTCTGTTGATGAACGCTTCATATGTCAGCGAACGGATTTCGTCACCCGATTTGTAGCTGTATGCAATTTCAAGAGGAACTTCTTTCATAGCCTGATCAATCATATCAGCTATGCTCGTAACCGAATTTACATTGTAATACTCATAAACAGTCTTCGCCATAAATGTACACCTTTTCAAATAAATTTCGTCAAATGTCTGACAAAGAAAGTTTATCCATTTACACGAAAAAAGTCACCCTACTAACAGAGATTTTCTCTCTATCTCTCGTAAAATACGATTCTACTCACAGTAGAATCCTTTGATATCAACGTTTTTACTTGCATTTTTCAGAAAACATGCTATAATTATCCTATTACACGAAAGGAATCAAAATCGTGAACGAAGAGCAAATCAAGCAAAATATTGCCAACAATATAGCGAATCTCCGAAAGCAGACGGGCATGACTCAGGCCGATCTTGCCGCTTCTCTCGCCTATTCCGACAAGTCTGTATCGAAATGGGAACGCGCTGAGGGCATCCCCGACATTCTTGTTCTTTGCAAAATCTCTGAGCTTTTCGGTGTCAGCGTAAATGACCTTATCAGCGAAAAAGCCGAGATAAAAAAGCCATCGAAAGGGCCGTATCTGTCAAGCAGAATCATCATTCCGCTTCTGAGTGTCGGCTTGGTTTTCCTTGTATTCTCGGTAGTATATCTCTGCTTCCGGATATTTATTCCCGATTTTTCAAAGGCGTGGCTTTTCTTTATTTTTGCACTTCCCGTTTCCTGCATCCCCCTGACAGTTTTCTCGTGCATCTGGTGGGATCTTCCACAGAGGTTCATCTGTGTTTCCGCACTCACTTGGTGCATCGTGCTTTTCCTCAGACTCACCTTCGAAATTTCCGGTATCGACAACATATTTATAACCGCTTCGATTTTTCAGATACTCACAATACTCTGGTTTATTCTCCGATACAGATCAAAACGCAGAAAGAAGAAAATGCAAAAGAATGTATACTTTTGTAAACAGGAATGAATATGGTTTTGGAAGGAAGATTTCCGCCACAGCATCGTTAAAAATCCTTGAAATAGCCTCGTATTTCTTCCGATTTTTGCCTTGCTGTGACAAAAATCTTCTCTTACAAAACTGCT
>JAZSPN010000003.1:0-6675 GCA_045537495.1 Acutalibacteraceae bacterium | reverse complement strand
CCACGGCTTAAACTTGCCCCAGCGTGTACGTGTTTTCTCGACGATAACGCCGATGAACAAGTCGTTAATTACATCCCAGACGCCTGCCAGAGAGTTTTGGATGGCAAGAAGTTTAAAGTCAATTTTTACAATATCGTAAATAAATCGTTCGTTGTACTGTCCGATATTAAGACTTGCGGAAGCGTCGTTCAGTATGTACGCCACGGTTTCCTTAAAGCCTACATATCTTCGGTCCTGGTGGACATAATCAAGCGCCTCTTGTCGTTTGAGCTGTTCCTCGGGAGAAAGATTTTCATTTGAAGAGCTGACTTTCTTTTCAGACGACATTGTGTCCCTCCTTTGATTTTTGTTGAAAAATATATGTAAATCCGAGCTATATATTAAAGCAAGCACCGTCTCTAAACGCCACTCACTTGTTTATTGTAAACAAAAAATTTCCCCATGTCAATAGCTTTTGTGCAGGATTAACCAATTTTCCATAATTTTTTTATTAAATACTTATATTACCAAAAACAAAAAAACAGTTGAATTTTTATATATAATGTTTTAAAATATTATATGTGTTAAAATGAAATTATTTCCGAAAGGGTTGATCATATGAAGAAATCCAGAGGTTCCAAGTTACTTTGCATCCTACTTTCCGTTGCCATGGTATCTGCGTTTATACCTGCCGTCTGCATATCCGCATTTGCCGCCGCATGGGGCGGAGGCACAGCTGCGCCCGCCATGAATTCCGACGGATACTACCTTATCGACAGCGGTGAAAAGCTTGCGTGGTTTTCTCAGAGAGTCAACAGCGGTTACACCACGATAAATGCAAAGCAGACTGCCGATATCGATATGGGCAAGCGCGCCTTTACTCCGATAGGAACTGCCGCAAACGTTTTCAAGGGCATTTACGACGGTCAGGGGCACTCTATCAGCAACCTTGTCGTAAACTCAAGCGGTGAAGGCAACGGTCTTTTCGGATATATCGGCACCACCGTAACAGTGCAGACCGAAACAGACGAGTTCGGCGATACGGTTTCCACCAACATTTACACCCCTTCCGAAGTTAACGAGGTCATCCTCGTCAACGCAAACATTACCGGAGGCAAGAACACAGGCGCCGTTGCAGGCGTTTCTGACGGCGGATATATCTACGGCTGTCAGTTTACCGGCACCGTAACGGGAACTTCAAGCAATATCGGCGGTATCGTCGGTTACAACAAGCGTGCAACAATCGTAAACTGCCTCAACGACGGAATCGTCACATCGACGACTCTCCGTGTCGGCGGTATCTCGGGATACAATTACAGTAATTCCTACATTCTCGGCTGCTGTAATACGGGTACGGTCAGTGCAGGATCATATGTCGGCGGTATCGTCGGAACTAACTCGGGCAGTACCGTCAGTCACTGTTACAACAAGGGTACAGTTTCCGCCACGACAAACACCTGCGGAGGACTTGTCGGCTACGTTGCATACGGTGAAATCGCAAGATCCTACGCTATCGGACCGGTAAACTGTCCCGGCGCATACACGGGCATCGTGTTCGGAAACGTCGTATACGGCTCCGACATAACAAAGTGTTATTTTGACAGAGATAATTCTGCCCTTTCCGATAACTATGCAACTCCCGCCGAAAACGTCCTCATGACAAACAAGCGTTTCATCGACACGCTCAATGTCAATTACAACATATTCGTAAAAGACTACTTCAAGGCGAACAAGGGTTATCCTCTTCTCCGTTGGCAGCTTGTCGCATGGAACGGCGGTCTTACAAAGCCGTCAACCAACAGCTCGGGCACATATCTCATTTCGACGGGAAGCGAGCTTGCATGGTTCTCCGCTCTCGTCAACGGAACGCTTGCCGACACACCCCAGAATCCGTCTGCCAACGCCGTTCTCACCAACGACATTCTCATCAACCCCGAGCTCTTCGACGAAACGTCGAACATCTGGTCTCCGATGGGCTCCGAAGCAATACCGTATAACGGCACCTTTGACGGAAAATCTTACAGAATCAGCGGCATTTACACTCTTGATACGGAAGCCATAAATGTCGGTCTTTTCGGCTATATCGGAACATCGGGAATTGTCAGGAATCTGTTTATCGAAACATCGAAGATCAACGGTTACCGCTATGTCGGCGCCGTTGCGGGATATAACAACGGTACGATCACGAACTGCTTCAACTATGCAAGCATCAACGGCACATATTACGTAGGCGGTATCACGGGACACAACAGCGGAACGGTAACCAATTGCGGAAATATCGGCGATGTTTACGGAAGTAACTATTCGGGCGGTATTACGGGCTACAACAGCGGAACAGTTTCTCTCTGCTTCAACAACGGTCCCGTCGGCGGTGTTCAGCGTACGGGCGGTATCGCCGGATCAAACTACCTCACCGTTCACGACTGCTATAATACGGGCAAAGTAGACAGCGGTTCCCATGTCGGCGGTATCGTCGGTTATCAGGGAACGGGCACCGTTTCCACCTGCTACAACACGGGCACGGTTTCTGCCATCAATTCATATCTCGGCGCGGTAATCGGAAATCTCGCAAACGGCACCATTTCTTACTGCCACTATGCGACGGATTCCTCGGGCGCAACCGATGCTTCCGCGACGGGAAAAACTCTCCTTGAGCTTGCCGAACCGACTCTGGTAGGCTCATTAACGGGATTCAACGCGACTTACTGGGTGGACAGAGCCCCCGATCAGTATTTCAACTATCTTCCCGAGCTCAAGGTATTCTATAATTCATCGAATGAGCTTCTCCAGACCACATCGAGGGAAAGCGCGGCAGTTCTTAAGAGCATCTATGTCGTCAAGGCGGAAGTTGACGGTGAAATGGATACATACTATCCGAGCCTCAATCAGGCCTCCGCTCATATCGGCGAAGGCGAAGGAACTCTCGTGATAATCGCTCCCAACGAAATCACCAACACCGTAGTCATCGAAGGCACGGTAACCATCACCGATGACGGCACGAAGAGAACGATCAGCCGTTCCTCGGGCGCTATCAGAAACAACCTCTTCTCCGTAGACGGTGTACTTCTTTTAAAATCGACAAGCAATTCCGAAGAAAACCCCACTCTCACGGTTGACGGCGGTCATTCGAACGGCTATGTCGGAAATTCCGCTGTTTTCGTTGAATCAAGCGGTACGTTCGCAATGTATCCGGGCACGGTTATCACGTCGAACTATTCCGAAAGTAACGGCGGCGGTATTTACGTTGACGGCGGTGCACTCGGCTTATACGGCGGTAAAGTATGCAGCAATGAAGCTCCTCACGGTGCAGGAATCTATAACTATGCAGGTACCGTTTATGCCGAAGCGGGTACGGTATGCAACAACACGGCAACCGGAAACGGCGGCGGTATCTACTTTGAAGGAAAATATGCAGAAGTAGAGCTTACGGGCACGTTCGCCATAACGGGAAACAGCGCCGTTAACGGCGGCGGTATCTACAATCCGCAGAGCACGCTTACGATATCGTCACTCACGGTGTCCGACAACGTTGCTTCCCAAAACGGCGGCGGTATCTACAACACGGGCACTCTCGACATAACGGGCTGTACGCTTTCGGGAAATACTGCCGGTGTCAGCGGTAACGGTGTTTACGAAAACGGCACCTTCAACCTTTCGGGAACTCCGTTCTTCAACGAAAACAACGATATCTGTCTTGCCAGCGGAAAAGCGGTTATCAATACCCAGAAAATCACCACGTCGGGTATTGTTGCATATCTCACCGTTAACGACTATCAGAAGGGAACACGTGTTCTCAGCGGTGAATTCTGTGCTTCCAACTATGCAAAATTCGTTCTCAACGTTCCTGACGGTGCCGAACAGCTTTACATAAACTCGACGGGTTACCTTGTTGATAAGGAAATCTCAAATATCGCAAAGGTCAGCGAATTCGGCGCTTACGATATTTACTACACCTCGCTTAAAGAGGCTGTTGACGCCATCGGTGAGGGTACGGGACTTATCACCATGCTTGGCGACGACACCATTTCCGAACCCGTAACGGTAAAGGGCAACATCACCATCGTGGGTGACAAGTCAGCCGAAAACGGTGTCAGAATCACGAGATACTACACCTGTGAAGATGCCATGTTCATTGTAGAAAACGGCGCTTCTCTTGATTTCGGTGTTTCGGGAACGGAAACCGATACAATACTTTACGTTGACGGCGGAGGCGAGCTTTACGGAACATACGGAAGCCATGTTGTCAACAATGCGGGAACATTCAACATCAACGACGGAGTAACCGTTATCAATGCAAAAACCGATAACAACGGAGCCGTTGTACACAACACGGGAGAAGTCAACGTCAAGGGCGGTACCGTAACCGGCTGTTCCGCTTCAAACGGCGGTTTTGCTTATTCGGCAAGCGGTACAATAACCATGACGGGCGGTACTGTCTCAAATTGCTCCGCAACTAACGGCGGCGCTGTCTGCCTCGGCGGAACATCCGTTTTCAAGGCTCAGAGCGGTACCGTCACAAACTGCTCCGCAACCAACGGCGGTGCTGTTTATGCAGATAAAAACACCTCGTTCCGACTCGAGGGTACGACCGTTACCGAGAACAACGCAACCAACGGCGGCGGTGCATATGTTTCGGGCGGAACAATGACAATGCCCGGCGGAAAAATCAGTGTTGTTACAGAGGATGAAAACGGCGAAAGTGTATTCACCGAAGTTGATGTCAGCGGTACTCTCAGCAACAATACGGCGGCTGCACGAGGCGGCGGTATTTACATTCTCTCGGGAACGGCCGAGCTTTCGATCGGTGAAATCACGGGTAACAGCGCCGTAAGAGGCGGCGGTGTATGTCTTTCCGACGGCACCGAGTTCTCTGTGAAGGGCGGTACTTTCAGCGGAAACACTGCCTCGCTCTACGGAAACGGCATCTTCTGTGACGGAACAGTTTCAATGTATGCGGATACGGCGTTCTCCGCCACCGACGATGTTTATCTCTGCTACGGCAACACGATAGACATTAAGGAAACCTTCTCGGAAGGTACGGATCCCATCGCCACAATCGTTCCCGAAAATTACGAAATCGGACTCACCGTTCTTACGGGCTCAGACATTGAAACCGTAAACAGCCGTGTTCACGTAAGCAACAACGTTTATTTCGTCAACTATGCGGGCATTCTCGAAACAAACAGCATCACCATGCAGGATGACTCCTACATGACCGTCAATTATGAAGACGGTATCATTTTCGGCATCGATACCGAAAACAACACCGTTTCCGAAGCTATGCTCCAGATCGAAAATGATGCGACATCCCTCGTTTTCACCGCTCCCGACGGAACAGTTCTTTCCGAAAGCGATGCTCTTTATACAGGATGCAAGGTTGAGCTTTACAAATACGGCTCTCCCATCGACATGAAAACCTATTCGCTCATCGGCGATACCGACCGTGACGGACAGTTCTCGGCAACCGACGCCGTAATAATCAACTGTATCGCGGCAGGAATGCTCGACAAATCAACCCTCGGCGCCGACGCTTACAGAGCTGCCGATGCCGACAACAACGGCACCATCGATTCCGTCGATGCCGATCTTCTCAGAGCCTGCGGCATGCTTGACGGCACCATCGCCCAACCGTAAAACGATTCGAAACGGAGAGTTTACTTTGGAATCATTCAGATATCAGCTTCACACGCACACTTTTCCATGCAGTCACTGCGGAAAAATACTTCCCGATGGCCTCGCCGAAAACCTCCTCAAAGGAGGGTACTCGGGTGCCGTTATAACAAATCACTTCTACAACGGTAACACGGGCATTGACCGCGACCTTCCGTGGCAGGACTTCGTAAAGGCTTACGAAGACGATTATCTCGCCTGCAAGAAGAGTGCCGAAAAATACGGACTGGATATCCTTTTCGGAATCGAAGAGCACGTGTCGGGCGGACTCGAAATGCTTTTCTACGGAGTCACTCCCGAAATGCTGTACGCTCACCCCGAGCTTACGGAAAGAAGCTTCAAAACCTGGTACGAAGTCATGAGTTCATACGGTGTCGTATGTATTCAGGCTCACCCCTTCCGAGATAAGAAATGTATCGAAAAACCGGGTGTTCTTCCTCTTTGCTGCATCGACGGCATTGAAGTTTTCAACAGTGCAAACGATGACGAAGCAAACAGGAAAGCCGAGGCTTTCGCCAATGAGCACAAAGAGCTTATTCTCACGTCGGGGGCCGATGCTCACTGGGCTCACAACGTCTGCCTTGCCGGAATCGAAGCCCCTCACCGTATCAGAACCGAAGCAGAGCTTCGCGAAACACTGAGGTCACGGAACTATACAATATTAAAGTAAATACAAAGTAAGACGGGAATGTAAAAAGCGAAGACCGTATAAAACCATATCGATGAGGGGTTCTGCAGGATCGAAAGCCTGTAGAACCCCATAAAATTGCACAAAATTATAAATGAAAATTTTTATGTTTTATACTACGAACAAACTTCGCCACTCGACGTACCTCTGTATGCCTTCGGGCAAACAAAACGGAGGCTGAAGCCTCCATTTGCTCAATTTGTCCGTTCTTCATCTTTTTTTCCTATCCCCTCAAAAGAGGCTGTAAAAAACTTTCGTTTTTTACAGCCTCCATTTTACATTTATACGCTTTTGTTCTTTACGGTAAGTTGTAATGACCGAATATGTATATCGGGACC
>JAZSPN010000049.1:0-3690 GCA_045537495.1 Acutalibacteraceae bacterium | reverse complement strand
GCCTCCGACTTAGTTTATCGAACTGATTATACCACACAAATATGAAAAATTCTACATATTAAAGCGAAAAGAAACCGGCAAGGCTCATTACTGACAAAAAAGTCTATGGATAGAACATACGCCTGTGCAAATTAGCAGAATTTTGCTAAGAATTCGATTAGCAGGCGATTAGCAAAACGCTGATTTTCTGCTAATTTCCAGCTAATCGGGATATGGTAAAAGTTTGATTCTGTTTTGGTCTTCTAAAATAAAAAACCACTCAAAAAATGAGTGAGCCAAGAAAAGGAAAAGTGCCGAGAAACCTTGATTTCTCGGCACTTTTTGGCGCGCTTGAAGGAATTCGAATCCCCGACCTTCCGCTTAGGAGGCGGACGCTCTATCCTGCTGAGCTACAAGCGCATATACGATACAGTTCATTTGCCTTTTTGCAAAGGCGAGCGTTAAAACACCCGCTTAGGAGGGGTTTATTATATCCATTTAACTAAGGAGGCGGATGCGAGATTATTTTAGCAGATATATTGTGTATTGTCAACAAAAGCTTGACGAAAAAATTTGTTCTTGTTACAATTCAAAGTGAAGGGGAGGTTATGTTATGAAGAATGTTTTCCTGAAGATATTCAAGCCGTTGACAGCGTTTCTGATAATAATCGCAAATTTCTTTTTGTGGGCATTCAATCTTCCGCAATTTCCGTCTGTTACAGAAATTGACATGAGCAAATTCGAGGAAGTGCCTGTTTTTTCGGAGGAATTTGACGGTGCAGAGATTAACGAAGACGTCTGGAGCGGACACTACACCTACGGGGACAGATACAGCGTCCGAAGAGGCGGATACTGGCACCGCGACATGGCATCGGTTTACGGCGGAAGTCTGCATATCAAAACGGAATATCTCGATGAAGGACTCGGTGGAGGTCCTGAGGGCTGGTATTCCTACGGCATGGACACAAACGGAAAATATGAGCAGACTTACGGTTATTTCGAATGCAGATGTATTTTTCCGAAGGGGATGGGGCACTGGAGTGCATTCTGGCTTCTGACGGATTCGATGATGAACACCGAGGAAAAAGGACTCAACGGTGCGGAGATTGACGTATTCGAAAGCTTCAATTACGGCAATAAATTACTTCGGAATTCCACGAAGCACACGATTCACATCGACGGCTACGGAGATTTCCACGATGCCGACAATGACGGCTCATGGAGAATATCGGGAGATCCGTTCAACGAATTCCATACATACGGTGTTGAGTGGAACGAGGAGGGTTATACATTTTATATTGACGGCAGAAAGACGAGCTTCAACGATTTTGGCGGAGCGTCGAGAGTGCCCGAATATATGATTCTCTCCGTTGAGGTCGGCGGAGAAAACGGTGTTCCCGACGGCGGTCTTACAATGGGTCCCATCTACGAAAACGAAGGCGGTAAGGATTTTACTTCGGATTTTGTAATCGACTATGTACGCGCATACAAGTATAAATGATGTAATTTGCAGGGAACGAAAATTCCCTGCAAATTTTTTCGATACTCAGTTTCTGCATTCGAATGAATCGCAAAGAGTATCACAGCATTCATTTGCACATTCGCACGAGTGGGCCACCTTGATTTTGTCGAGCGAGCAGTGCATGCTTTCGGTGCAGTTGTACTTGCACTCTTTCACGTTGCATTCGATGTTGGGGTTCGATTTCTTGGTCATACAGTCACCTCCGCGATAATATTATCTGTAAAAATGCTCACAATACACATGAAATTTTAAAATAACCCTTTACAAACACGAATTCTTATGCTATAATCACTTCTGCCTGTTTCTCGGATAGAGGATTAAACCTTCACAGGTTCTCACCTGCCTCTTTCTGGGTTACGAGGAAATATTTTAATGAGGTGAATAAAATGACACAGGCTGAGAAAACTGCTATTATGAAGGAATACGCTCTTCACGAGGGCGACACAGGTTCTCCCGAGGTACAGATCGCTGTTCTTACAAAGCGCATCAACGACCTCACCGAGCATCTTAAGGAACACAAAAAGGACCATCATTCCAGAAGAGGTCTTCTTAAAATGGTTGGTCACAGACGTAACCTCCTTGCTTACTTGCAGAAGGTTGACATTGAGCGTTACCGTTCAATCATCGCAAGACTTGGTATCCGTAAATAATTATTTCAGCAGGGGCGGCTTTTCGGTCGTCCCTGTAATGCGTTAATTTTCAGTATCTGACGGCTTCGTCTGACGGCTTTAGCAGTGAATCGTCTGCTTCGTTTTTCGGAACAGAGGATTTATTGCTAAGTCCGAAAAGAAGCCGCGGAAATATATTAAAAAAGGAGTTCCCGCTATGTTTTTTAAGGATTTCAAAGTTTTCAAAACAGAAATCGCCGGCCGTCCCTTTGTTGCCGAGGTAGGCAAAATGGCTCAGCTTGCAGGCGGTTCCGTACTTGCACGTTACGGCGAAACAGAGGTTCTCTGTACCGTAACAATGGCTCCGAAGCCCCGTGAAGGCGTTGACTTCTTCCCGCTCTCCGTAGACTTCGAGGAAAAGCTCTACTCCGTCGGAAGAATCCCCGGCTCCTTCCAGAGAAGAGAAGGTAAGGCGAGCGAAAAAGCTACTCTTGCTTCAAGAGTTATCGACCGTCCCATCCGTCCTCTTTTCCCCAAAGACATGAGAAACGACGTTGCCGTTGTTGCAACGGTTATGTCGGTTGATCCCGACTGTTCTCCCGAAATTACCGCGATGATCGGTGTTTCCATCGCAATTTCCATTTCCGAAATTCCGTGGGACGGCCCGATTTCAGGTGTTTCCGTAGGTCTTGTTGACGGTGAACTCGTCATCAACCCCGATGCTGCTCAGCGTGAGGTTTCCGACCTTCAGTTGACGGTTGCTTCCACTTGTGACCTTGTTGCAATGATCGAAGCGGGTGCAAACGAAGTTCCCAACGACCAGATGTACGATGCCATCATGTTCGGTCATGCCGAAAACCAGAGAATCGTTGAATTCATCAACGGCATCCGTGCAGAAATCGGCAAGGAAAAGGTCGATTTCCCCTCCAACGATCCCGATCCCGAAATGTACGAAGCTATCAAGGAGTTCGCCATCGACGATATCCGCGTAGCTCTTGATACGGATGACAAGCGTATCCGCGACGAAAGACTCAAGCCCATCTATGACGCTGTTCACGAAAAATTCGACGAGATCTATCCCGACAGCGAATTCATGATTGAAGATTGCCTTTACAAGCTTCAGAAGTTCGTTGTTCGCCGTTGGCTTCTCGACGACGGTAAGCGTGTTGACGGCAGAGGCATCAACGAGATCCGTCCTCTCAATGCGGAAGTGGACCTTCTTTCGAGAGTTCACGGCTCCGGTATGTTCACAAGAGGTCAGACTCAGGTTCTTACAATCGCGACTCTCGGTCCCGTCAGCGATGCTCAGCTTCTCGACGGTATCGACAACGAAGAATCCAAGCGTTATATGCACCACTATAATTTCCCGTCGTATTCCGTCGGTGAAACAAAGCCCTCCAGAGGCCCCGGACGCCGTGAAATCGGTCACGGTGCTCTTGCGGAAAGATCTCTTCTTCCCGTTATTCCCTCTGTTGAAGAGTTCCCCTACTGCATCCGTCTTGTTTCCGAGGTCCTTGCTTCCAACGGCACAACTTCTCAGGGCTCCGTTTGCGGTACGACTCTTGCACTTATGGCGGCAGG
>JAZSPN010000083.1:0-7415 GCA_045537495.1 Acutalibacteraceae bacterium | reverse complement strand
GAAATCGGATTTCCCGTTGCATCTGCCGATGTCCGTATTGCACAGTATGAAACAGGTTCAAGAACACCCAAGGCTGAAATAACGGCAGATATTGCGGATGCACTCGGAGTTGCACCTGGAGCGTTGAATGTTCCCGATATTGACAGCTATATCGGACTGATGCACACTCTTTTTGCATTGGAAGATATTTACGGACTGACAATAGATGAGTCTGACGGAGAAATCTGTATTAAATTAAATAAAGAAAATAAAGATACATCTAATATTCTTCCCATGCTTTCTGCTTGGAAAGAGCAGGCGGATATGCTCAGGGCAGGAAAGATTGATATTCACGATTACAACAAATGGAGATATAATTTCCCGAAGTACGACAATACTCAGAAATGGGTTAAAATTCCTATTGACCTTTCGGACGAACTTAAATAAGAATAAAAATATAACGACAAAAAACCCTTAACCGTGATAATCCACAGTTAAGGGTTTAGTCGTTTATTGCAGAAATTTTATGAGCTTGATAACCTGCAAGCCAACGGGAAATCGGAATAATAACTCCCGGGTCGTGTTATCAAAGTGTTATCAAAGGGATTTTTTGAACCCTGAAAGCCTTGATTTTACTGGGGTTTGGCTCTTTAGGAAATTATTCCCACTCGATTGTGCCGGAGGGTTTTGGGGTGATGTCATAGAGGACTCTGTTTACGCCTTTGACTTCTTTCGTGATGCGGTCCGTAATTTTTGCAAGGATCGCATACGGAATTTCTTCGATTGTTGCCGTCATTGCATCTACAGTATTTACCGCACGGAGAATTACGGGCCATTCGAATGTGCGGACATTGTCACGTACACCAACCGACTTGATATCGGGTACCACCGTAAAATACTGCCATACAGTGCTGTTGAGTCCGGCATTTGCGAACTCTTCTCTGAGGATTGCATCGGATTCTCTGACAGCTTCAAGTCTGTCCCTCGTAATTGCACCGATACAACGTACTCCGAGTCCCGGTCCCGGGAACGGCTGACGGTATACCATCTCATCGGGAAGTCCAAGCTCAACTCCGCATGCTCTGACTTCATCCTTAAATAACATTTTAAGCGGTTCTACGAGTTCAAATTGAAGATCTTCGGGAAGTCCGCCGACATTGTGGTGGCTCTTAACGGCCTTGACCGTCTTTGTACCGGATTCGATAATATCGGGATAAATCGTTCCCTGTGCAAGGTAGCTTATACCTTCAAGCTTTCTTGCCTCTTCCTCAAAAACTCTGATAAACTCTGCGCCGATAATTTTTCTCTTCTGTTCCGGATCGGGAACATTTTCGAGCTTATCAAGGAATCTGTCAACTGCATCAACATATACAAGATTTGCATCAAGCTGATTGCGGAAAACCTCCACAACCTGCTCCGGCTCACCTTTTCTGAGCAATCCGTGGTTGACGTGAACACAGGTAAGCTGTTTGCCGATAGCCTTGATAAGAAGTGCCGCCACTACCGATGAATCCACTCCGCCCGAGAGTGCAAGAAGAACTTTTTTATCTCCGACCTGTCTGCGAATAAGCTCAACCTGATCATCAACAAAATTCTTCATATTCCAGTTTGCTTCCGCTTTACACACATCAAATACAAATTCACGAAGCACCTTTTCGCGCTCTGCATCATCGGTCGGTAACGCTTTTTCACCCTTATGATCCGACATGAGTATCGGCAGTCCCGCATTATAAACAGCCTCGGATGCGTCAATCTCGACTCCGTCGACAACTCTGTTTATTCCGCCGTTAAGGATGATTCCCTTAACATTGGGAAGTGCCGAAAGCTCCTCCTTTGTAAGATCATGCGGATAAATCTCCGTATAAACACCCATCGCACGGATTTCACGTGCAATTTTGGGATTTTCCTCGCTGCCGAGATCAAGCACAAGTATCATGTCCTGTTTCATTTCTATTCCTCCCTATCCTTTACATCTCATCAGTTGGTAAGATTGTCAAAATAACCCTGAACAAGAATTACGGGAGTACCCTTGTCACCGGATCCGCTGGTAAGATCGCAAAGTGATCCGATAAGGTCTGTAAGTCTTCTCGGAGTCGTTCCCTGAGATGCCATATCTCCGACAAGATCCGACTTCTTTTCCTTGATTCTGCTTTCAATCGCATCTCTGAGTGCTTCACCCGAAAGATCAGCAAAATCATTGTCCGCAAGATATTTCAGCTTAATCTCGTTGGGAGTACCTTCAAGACCTACCGTATATGCGGGCGAAACGCACGGATCAGCAAGTTCCCATATTTTGCCCACAGGATCTTTAAATGCTCCGTCGCCATATACCATTACTTCTACTTTCTTGCCCGTCTTTTCAAAAACCGACTTCTGAATATCGTTTACGAGTCCGTTACACTCCTGCGGGAAAAGCTTGATCTTATCCTCCGTCGATTTATTGGATCCGAGAAGTCCGAACTTCTCGTTAAATCCGCTGCCGTTTACGGAAGCATTGAGAATATCGTCAAGTCCGCAAACTCTTTCTGCGCCCGCCGCCTTGAGGATTCTCTTTGTTCTGTGTCTGGAATGAATGTCACATGTCAGTACGTTCTTTGTGTAATCAAGTATTCTTCTCGCATCATTCGCAAAGATAATTTCACATTCAGCACCCTCTGCACGGATAATATCTCCGTAATACTGAACATAGTCAACGCCTGTAAATGTATGCTTGTTTTCGCCGAAAAGCTCTCTGTACTTTTCAAGTGTAAGTAAATCCGAGTAGGGATTGATTCCTGCTTCGTCAATCTGGTCGAGAGATACGAGTGCATTACCGACCTCATCAGACGGATAGCTGAGCATAAGAACTATTTTTTTTGCTCCTGCCGCAATGCCTCTGAGGCAAATTGCAAAACGGTTTCTTGAAAGTATCGGGAAAATAACTCCGACAGTTTCTCCTCCAAGCTTTTCGCGTACATCGGCAGAGATTGCCGTTACGTCGGCGTAGTTTCCCTGCGCTCTCGCAACGATAGATTCCGTAATCGCAATTACATCTCTGTCTTTGAGCGAAAAACCGTCAGACTCTCCTGCTTCAAGCACGCTGTCGACAACAATCTTTGCAAGGTCATCTCCTTCTCTGATGATAGGACAACGGATACCTCTTGATACTGTACCAACTCTTCTTTCCAAATCAGTTTCGTCCCTTCTGTATTTAAATAAATTTTAGACATTAAACGGCACTTCGGCACTATAAAACACAATACATACCAAAGCATGATAATTTTATCACAACTTGTATGGATTTGCAAGCAGAAATCAATGCCTTATGCGCGCTATATTTTGTTTATTTATATAAAATTTTATTTTCATCCCTCAATATGTTCCTTTTTTATTGACATTCTCTGTAAATTTTGGTATTATTAATGCAATATATCTTTCGCGGATTTTTAAAATTTAGGAGTTGACTCTAATGTTAAAACGTGCTATTTCGCTTATTCTCTCTGTCATCACAGCTTTCTCGATACTCACCGTTGCGGTTTCTGCCGAGAGTATTCCCGATGAGCTCGATGTCTACGACCTCATCAAATACGATGTCGATCCTGACAGCAACACCTGCAAGACGATAGAGGTCTTTTTCCAGAAGCAGTTTACCGACTACAATGCCGAAAAGGAAATCGTTTTCCTCGATGAAGACGGCAACAAGTTTGCGGTTTGCGTTCCTCATTCGGATAACAACAGAAAATACGATCTCTATTCACCCGATAAATCGGTTTTAGGTGTAAGCTTCACTCCCAGCCGTCTTTATTTCCTCTGCATTCCCGAGGGTGCTTACTCAACAACCAACGGAATCATCAACGCCGAGTATAAAGGCGAATACAACGGTGTTTACATCACAAGCAATTCCGACAACTACACGATAACAGATCTCGGCATTTCGAACTTCATCCCCACCAACTATAAGGATAATGTTCTTTACGAAGGAAAAATACTCTTCCCCTCTTCTTTCAAAAATTATGCTCCCTCCAACAACAGCGTCACGCTTTATGTTAAATCGGGCAACGCTTTCACCGCAATCGGAACATATAAGTTTATTGCCGCTTCCGCAGGTAACGCAACCATCGATTTCGGCAAAGACGGTGTTGAGCTTGATAAATACGCAACATATAAAATCTTTGTTGAATACGCTTCCTTAATCGGCGACAACAACCTTCTTTGCGACCATTCGGAATTTGTTCTCTCCGGCAAAAAGCTCCTCGGCTTACGCGAAGATTATCCCTGGCTCGACTTGCTTATCAGCTGGTTCGGCGCTGATCACTGGACAGTTAAGGCAGTTGTCACGGTTCTTGAAGTTCTTTCAAAAATCAAGCTCGTTGATTCTGCGCTCTACAACGATATCAAGAATTACGTCAATTCAAAAAAATGACTTCTTCCCCCGCCGTTCGGCGGGGATTTTTAATAATCATCAACCGAAAGGATCGCTGCCATGAAAAAGATGCTTTGTCTGTTGCTCTCACTTATCAGCATCATTTCTCTTTTCACTTTAACTTCTCACGCCGTCAGCGGCACAACCTATTACGTCGATTCCGTCAACGGCAACGACGCTAACAGCGGAACAGATATTTCTTCCCCCT
Organism: Acutalibacteraceae bacterium; assembly: GCA_045537495.1. Lineage (GTDB taxonomy): Bacteria > Bacillota > Clostridia > Oscillospirales > Acutalibacteraceae > UBA1425. Next base: position 2,826 of record JAZSPN010000083.1, on the reverse strand, counting down.
TTAAGACCTTTTCAGGTTTTTCAAAGGTAGACGGCTTTTATCCGGGCGATTCCATCCTCTTCAAAAACGGCGGTATCTACGAATGTGCGGCAGAAATTACATGTTCGGGAACAAAATCATCTCCCGTTACAATTTCTTCCTACGGTGAAGGCGAAACCGCCACACTCTACACCAACGAGAAAACAGAGGTTCTTCGGATTATCGACTGCTCCTACTTAACAGTTTCCGACCTTCGCATTACCGCTCCGAACGGTGGCGGAATTTGGATTGATACCGTCAATAAGACTTCGGAAGGAATCACGCTCAGCAATCTGTATTTTTACGACATGCAAAATTACAAAGTAACTTCACGCGACAACCTCGGACTAGGCGCCTCCGTCGCCAGAGCCGCTGTTATGGTTAAAGGTCTGCCTTCGCGTTCAAGATATGCCGTAAATGATCTGACCATTACCGACTGTGAAGTTTACGACTGTGCAAACGGATTCAGCATCTGGGGTTCGTGGAACGATCAGCAGAATCCCGGCTGTGCCAAGGAAGATATTGATCCCGTCTTCAACAAAAACGTTCTTGTCAAAAACTGCTGTTTCCGCGAAATGGATGCGGAAGCAATTATCGTGGGAATTTGTGACGGAGCACTGGTTACAAACTGCCGTGCAATCAACTGCTGTCAGGGTGAAGGAGTTGACGAAAGCGGTGAGCCGATTTACTATACCGCCGCCATGTGGTTCTGGGGAAGTGTTAACAGCACAATCGAATACTGCGAAATTGCAGGTCAGAAAAACGTCGGCGACGGTATGTCGGTTGATTTTGATTCCTACTCTCACAACTGTACCTATCAATACATTTACTCTCACGACAACACCCGATTTATGCGCAACTGCCCCACCCACGACGGACAAAGAGGAAACACCGTTCGCTACTGTCTGTCCGTAAACGATAACCGCGGTGAAGCAACTATTGCAGGCAATGCCGGTGAACACGGTCTGAAGTTCTATAACAACACGATCGTTAATTGCGGTGATTTCAACATCAACAGCATGTACAGTGCCCTGTTTGCAAATAACATTATCGTTCCCATGAAAGGTCACGCGATAACATACGATTCCAGAGCCTTCGGTGCAAACAACATTTTTGCGTCGAACTGCTACTACAACACGATAAATCCCGTTGTAGATATAACATCCGTCAATACGGTACCCGGCTTTGAGAAAGAAAGCTTCACCCTCTCAAAAGATTCTCCGTTAATCGGTGCAGGAATTGAAGTCGAAGGTGCACCCGAGTACGACTTTTTCGGCAACAAAATAACAAGCAGGAATATCGGCTGTTACGGCGGTGACGGAATCGATTGCGAATATACGGGTGAAAACTTTTTTCAGAAAATCGTTCGAATCATCAGGAATATTTTTGAAATAATCCGTCACGAAATCACGGAAATTATCGATTCAAGTAAGTAACCTTCCGACATAAAAGCTCCGTACCGATCGGCACGGAGCTTTTTAATATCAAATTAAAGATTGTAATAACGGTCGAACTCTGCAGGATGAGGTATCGATGCAAGCTGACGGCATTCTTCACGCTTGGAAGCAATAAAGTTATTAAGAAGGATTTCGGGGAATACTCCGCCTTCCGTGAGGTAATCGTGATCTGCTTCGAGTGCATCAAGTGCCTGTTCAAGAGATGTGGGAAGACCTGTAAGCTTAGCCTTCTCTTCGTCGGAAAGCTTGTAGAGATTGAAGTCGTAGGGGCCCCAGCCGTTTTCATGGGGATCAATCTTGTTCTTGATTCCGTCAAGACCTGCCATGAGAATTGCCGCATAGCAGAAGTAGGGGTTACATGTTGCATCGGGATTGCGAAGCTCAAAACGTCTTTTATCGGGAGATTTTGCATATGCGGGAATTCTGATTACCGCACTGCGGTTAGATGTTGCATAGCCGACTGTAACGGGAGCTTCAAATCCGGGAACAAGACGCTTAAACGAGTTGGTGCTCGGGTTTGTAAGTGCACAAAGAGATGCAATGTGTTTGAGAAGTCCGCCCATGAAATAATGAGCCGTTTCGCTGAGGTGGGAATATCCGTTATCATCGGAGAATACGGGCTCTCCGTCCTTGAGAAGAAGCATATGTACGTGCATACCGCTTCCCGCCTCGCCTGCTACGGGCTTCGGCATAAATGTTGCACTCTTGCCGTATTTAAGTGCCGTAATGTGAATAATGTACTTGATCATCATGGTAGCATCCGCCATCTTCGACATCTGACCAAGCTGAGGTTCAATTTCGAACTGTCCCGATGCACCTACTTCGGGGTGATGATAATTAATCTTTATGCCCGCTTCCTCCATGAGAAGACACATTTCGCTGCGGCACTCATAGGAAACATCGTAGGGCTTTGCAATATGATAAGCCTTCTGCTTCGGAATAACACGTCCCATGCCTTCGACCGCACTGTTCCAGTGAGCCTGAACAGCATCAAGAGATACACCGATAGAGTTAGGGCTTACATCCCAGCCGATCTGATCGAAAAGATAAAATTCAAATTCGGGCAGAATAAGCATTGTATCAGCGATTCCGCTGTCCTTCATGTATTTTTCGGCAGCAAGAACGATATTTCTCGGATACTGTGCCAGAGGACGGTTTTCGGGATTGTCGATGATCATTGCGTTACCTGTCATCGACCCCTTCTGCCAGATCCCCACCCTGTCCATGACGGGCAACGCTATGATCATCGACAACCCGGAAAACCGGCCCCTGGCCCAGTACCCCCGCAACATCGTGCTGGCCGCCAACCAGTATATGAAGGACTGCGGCATCGCCGACACCATGCTCATCC